>NZ_JBEXPT010000125.1:0-19027 GCF_040612195.1 Streptomyces sp. NPDC006450
GGCCGCCACCGGCGCCACGAAGGGCGCCGCCCGCGGCACCGTGCCCGCCCTGGCCTGGGCGCCGTGCACCCACACGGGCCACCTCGACGGCCAGCAGTGCGCGAAGCTGTCGGTCCCCCTCGACCACGCCGACCCGGCCGGCCCGCAGGTCGACCTCGCCGTGTCCCGGCTGCCCAGCACCCGTCCCGCCGCCCGGCGCGGGACGCTGATCGTGGTCCCCGGCGGGCCCGGCGGTTCGGGCGTGCAGCGGCTCTCCCAGAAGGGAGCGGCGCTGGCCGGGCAGTTGGCCGGCGCGTACGACATCGTCGCGCTCGACCCGCGCGGAGTCGGCGGCAGCGTCACCGCCGAGTGCGGCCTGGACGCGGCCGACCGGCGTCTGACGACCCTGCGCTCCTGGCCCGCCGCCGACGGGGGCATCGCCGAGAACACCGACCGCTCCCGCCGGGTGGCCGAGGCCTGCGCCGCGAACGGCGGTGCGGAGCTGCGCAGTTTCACCACCGCCAACCAGGCGCGCGACATGGACCGCTTCCGGGAGGCCCTCGGCGAGCGGAAGCTGTCGGTCTGGGCCGTCTCCTACGGGACCTACGTGACGGCGGTGTACACGCAGAAGTTCCCCGGGCGCACCGACCGCGTGGTGCTGGACAGCAGCGGGGACCCCGATCCGACGCGGGTCGCGCGCGGCTGGCTCGCGAACATGGCGCAGGGTGCCGACGACCGCTTCCCCGATTTCGCGGCCTGGGCGGCGGACCCGGCGCGGGCGGGGGAGGGGCTGCGGCTCGCCGAACGCCCGGCCGAGGTACGCCCGTTGTTCCTGGCTCTGGCCGCGGAACTGGACCGTTCCCCGAAGCCCTCGAACGTGGCCGGTCTGCCACTGACGGGCACCCTGCTGCGCCAGGCCCTGCAGACCGCCCTCTACAGCGATACCCAGTTCCCCGCCTTCGCCCGCCTCGTCCGCGCGGCCCAGGACCCCGCCGCGGTCCCGGAGCTGCCCAGGGAGCTCGCCGCGGTACTGCCCGACTCGGACGCCGCGCTGATGGTGGGGGTCATCTGCAACGACGTGGCCTGGCCGAAGGACGTCTCCGGGTACGAGCGGGCGGTCGCCGCGGACCGGGCCGCACACCCCCTGACGGCCGGGATGCCGGCGAACGTCACCCCGTGCGCCTTCTGGAAGGACGCTCCCGCCGAACGCCCCACCCGCATCACCGACCGGGGTCCCTCGAACATCCTGATGGTCCAGAACCTCCGCGACCCGGCGACGCCGTACGCCGCCTCCCTGAAGATGCGGGACGCCCTGGGCTCGCGCGCCCGCCTGCTCACCGTCGACCACGGCGGCCACGGGGTCTACCTCGGCAACGGCAACGCCTGCTCCGACCGCACGGTGACCACGTACCTCACGACGGGGGAGCGTCCCCGCCGGGATTCCGTGTGCCCGTCCTGAAGATCCGGTCCAGGTGGTGGCGCAGCACCGCGACGGCCGACTCGGGGCCCCGCTGGCCGACCAGGATGCTGGTGCCCATGGTGGCCGCCATGGCGAGCAGGCTGACCGCCTCCGTGCGCGCGTCGACGTCCGGGTCGGCCAGGCCCGATTCCTGGGCCTGGACGATCAGCCCGGTCACCGCGTTCTCGGCGGCTTCGGGGTTGTCGATGAAGGGCTGGGCGGCGAGCGCCTCGTCGGTCACGGACAGGATGGAGTAGGAGCTGTAGAGGAGGTGGAAGGTGCGGCTCGCCTCGTCGGTCGGCAGGGAGGCCAGCAGCAGCGCCTCGATCGTCGCGCGCGGGCCGGGATCGGGGCCGGCGGCGGCGAGGCGGGCGCCCACCCGGGCGGTGAAGCGGTCGGTCAGGTGCTGGAGCCCGTAGAAGAGCAGCTTCTCCTTGGTCTGGAAGTAGTACTGGACGAGGCGCAGGGAGACTCCTGCCTCGGCCGCCACGTCGCGCATGCCGACCGCGTGCAGCCCGCGCCGTCCGGCGACGCGGATGAGTGCCTCGGCGATCTGGGTGCGCCGTTCCTCGTGGTCCACGCGTTTCGGCATGTTCTGGTGTCTCCGCCCGTCGGTGCCCGTCGGTGATGAGCCCGCGGCTCGCCTTCATGGTACCGCCGTATCAACATTATGGTACGGTCGTATCACGAAGAACGGATCCCCTCCAGGAGGTGCCCCCGTGCCCGAGAAGAAGCCCCGTGTACGCCGCGACATCGGCCACTACGTGAGCGACGAGCTGCGCGACCGCTACTTCGCCGCCTGCGACGCGCTCTACGCGATGGGAGCTCCCGCCCGCTCCGAGACGGATGTGGAGACCAGCTTCGGGACCACGCACGTCTACCGGTACGGCCCCACGGACCCGGCGGCGGAGTCCCGTACGCCCATCGTCCTGATCCACGGCTCGGGCGGCTGCTCCGCCCAGTGGTACCCCAACACCGTCGCCCTCAGCGCCGAGCGGCCCGTCTACGCCCTCGACACCCCGGGCGATCCGGGCCGCAGCGTCCAGCGCGAGGTGATGTGGCAGCCCGAGCGCGCGGCCCAGTGGATGGACGAGGCCCTCGACGCGCTGGGCCTGGACCGGGTCCACCTCGTCGGCTCCTCCTACGGCGGCTGGCTGGTGATCAACCAGGTGCACCTGCGCCCCGGCCGGCTCGCCTCGGTCACCGCCCTGGACCCGGGCGGCCTGGAGAAGGTGGGGCTGCGCTTCTTCGTGTGGATCTTCGCCAGTCTCTTCGCGACCTTCGCCCCCAAGGCGATGCGCCCCCGGCTGGCCAAGTGGCTGGAGCAGCCGGTCCTGGTCGTCCCGGAACTGCGGACGTGGATCCAGGCGGGCGTCCGGGCCTTCCGGATCTGCCGGCCCGCCCCGCTACCGCTTCTCGACGCGGAACTGGGCACGATCCGGACGCCGTTCTACCTGATCATGGGCAAGCGGAGCCTCCTCGTGCACCCGAAGCGCCAGCTGGAGCGGGTGCCGCGGGTGATCCCCGGAGCCCGCGCCGAGATCGTCTCCGCGACCGGGCACGGCCCGCAGATCGACCACCCCGAGCTGGTCAACGCCCGGATGCTCAGCTTCATGGAAGACGTCGACTCCCTCGACCCGGCCGCGCGCGGAGCCGCGTAGCGCGGGACCGCCCAGCACGGTCGGGGCCGCCGCTCAGGCCGCCCGGAAGCGGAGCCGGTACTCCGTCGGCGTGGTGCCGAGCGTGCGGCGGAACGCCCGTACGAGGGTGTCGGCGGTGCCGAACCCGCACGTGGAGGCGATCCGTTCGAGCGTGGCATCGGTGGCTTCGAGCTGGCCCCGCGCCAGCTCCACGCGAGCCGACTCGATGTAGGCGGCCGGGGTCATGCCCAGCTCGGACGTGAAGATCCGGGCCAACTGCCTCTCGCTGACGTGCGCGTACGCGGCGATGTCGGCCAGGCTGAGCCGGTCGCCGAGGCGTCGCCTGATGAAGTGCCGCAGGTCCTCGCCGCGCCGCGTCGCGGAGACGGGTTCCAGGGGGACGCTGAACTGGCTCTGCCCGCTGGGCCGCTTGAGGTACATCACGAGCTGCCGGGCCACCCGCAGGGCGACCCGCTCGCCGAAGTCCTCGGACACCAGGGCGAGCGAAAGGTCCAGGCAGGCGCTGATCCCGGCGCCGGTCCACACCTCGCCCTCCCGGATGAAGATCGGGTCGGGGTCCACCTCGACCGCCGGGTGCTCGGTGGCGAGTTGCTCGGCGGTGGACCAGTGCGTGGTGGCCCGCTTGCCGTCCAGCAGCCCGGCCGCGGCCAGGAGGTGCGCCCCCACGCAGACGGACGCGACCCGGCGCGCGCGCCCGGCGAGCGTGCGCACCCGGTCGACCACCTCCGGGTCGATGAGGGCGCGGACCCGGCGCTCGGCGTCCAGCTCGACCGCGCCGGGCACCAGGAGCGTGTCGATGCTCCGCGTGGCGACCTCGGAGAAGGTCAGGTCCGGCAGGATCCGCACCCCGGCCGAGGTGGTGACGGGATCGAGCGTCCGCGCGGCCAGGACGACCTGGTAGCCGGCCGCGTCGTCGGTCTCCCGCGGGACCAGGGAGAACACCTCCGGCGGTCCGGTGACGTCCAGCAGGTCGACGCCCTCGAAGAGCACGATCACGATCAGTCGCGCGACGGGCCCCAGGGGTGCGGAATCAAGGTCCAGCCGGTGTCCATGGGTCTCCATCGTCAGGTCTCCGTCGTCTCCGTCGTCTCCGTGACGCCTCCGTGACCGCCTCCGTGGGCCCTCCCTTCGGCCGCTCACAGGCAGATGTTCGCAACGCTAACATAGTGAGTAAGCGATGATTGCAAAACCGCGGGATGCTCCCCGCACGCCCGCACGCTCCGCCCAGGTGGGATCTGTTAGCGCTGCTACCATCGATGCCATGTCTACGGCCCGAGAACGCATGCTGGAAGCCACCGCGGAGCTGCTCGCCACCAAGGAAGCACCGGCGATCTCCACCCGGGCCATCTGCGACCGGGCCAAGGTCGGCATGCCCGAGATCTACCGCCAGTTCGGTGACAAGGAGGGTCTGCTCACCGCGGTGGCCGACATCGGCTTCGAGCGCTTCCTCGCCAACAAGCGTCGCAATCCGCAGACCGCGGATCCGGTGGCGGACCTGCGTACGGCCTGGGACAGCCACGTGGCGTTCGCGCTCGGCAACCCCCACCTCTACCGGCTGATGTTCACGCCGGCGGGAGCGGCCAGGCCGCAGGCGATCGGGGAAGCGCAGGCCCTGCTCCTGGCGGCCGTGGAGCGGTGCCGCGACGCCGGCCGGCTGCGGACCACGCCGGCGCTGGCCGGCCAGTCGATCCTCTCCGCGAACGTGGGCGTGTGTCTGATGGCACTGTCCTTCCCCGAGCTGTTCGGGGGCCTGGACATCTCCCGCTCGGTACGTGACGCGGTCATCGGGAAGGTCACCGGCGACGAGCGGGAGGACATGCGGATCGGCGCCGCGACCGTGCTCGCCCAGGCCCTGGTCGACACCCTCACCGGAGCGGCGGCGCCCTCCGCGCCGTGACATCGTGGTGCCATGGCCATCGAAGTTCGCCCGGCGTCGGTCTTCGAGGACGTCCGTACCCTGCTCGGTCCGAAGTCGCCCGACTCCAATGTCTGTTGGTGCCTGAGCTACCGGATCCCGTCCGCACTCAACAATGAACTCCGCGGACCGGCCCGCGGGGCGTACGTCGCCGAACTGTGCCGGGCCTCGTCCCCTTTGGGGGTCCTCGCCTACGACGCCGACGAACCGGTCGGCTGGGCCGCTGTCGCCCCGCGCGCGGACACCTCCTTCGCGCGCAGCCGCACGATCCCGCACGTCGACGACCTGCCGGTCTGGTCGCTGTGGTGCATCCGCGTCCGTCCGGGTCACCGCAGGAAGGGGATCTCGCACGCGCTCATCACCGGTGCGGTCGAGTTCGCCCGCGCCCACGGCGCACCGGCGATCGAGGCGTACCCGCTCGACAACGCCGGTGCCAAGGTCGACCTGACGATGGCGTACGCCGGGATCCGGAAGAACTTCGAACGGGCCGGGTTCACCCACGTCGCCGACACCACCTCGGTGCTGGCCGGCCATCCCCGGGTCCTGATGCGGCTCGACCTGCGCTGAGCGGAGTCGTCCCGCCCGGCCGCCGCCGGCCGAAGGCGGCCGGGTCGCAGGCGCCGTCCGTTCCCCGGCGGGACGGGGTCAGGCCGCGCGGCAGAGGTGCCCGGGGTCGGCCGGGACCGTGGTGCGGGCGACGGTGGCGGGGACGGGGCGGGTGCTGCGGGCGGCGGAGGCGGTCCGCGCGCGGTGTTGAGCGAAGACGACGAGGCGCAGCACCGCGAACCGCGCGACACCGGCGAGTGCGGAGGCGGACAGGTAGACGACCTGTTCGCGCAGGGCGCCGGGCGACGCGTCGAGTTGCCGCAGTACGAGCATCGCCGCGCAGGTCACCGCGTACGCGGCTGCCGCGGACCCGGCCGACTGCGCATGCTGGCGCCAGGTCGCCCGCCCGCCCGCGCCGAAGGTGAAGCGGGCGTGCAGCTCGGTGGCGAGGAGCGTGGAGACCACGGTGGTCAGGGCGTTGGCCAGGATCCAGGGAATCCAGGAGCCGAGGGCCGAGACGGCGAAGCTGGAGGCGATGCCCACCCCTCCGCCGCAGAGCACGAAGCGGGAGAAGGCGGTGAAGGTGCCGGAGTCCGCGCGCTTCCGGCTCTGCGCTGTCTCCATGATCCAACCCCTCCGACGGTGACTTCGTGAACGTGCGGACTCGGGCTACGGGCCGTGCGGCGCGCCGCCGTGGTGCCATGATGGCACACGTATGGCACCACGGCGAGATGTTTGTGGCGCCATTCATGGGGCGGGTGGCGCCACGGCATGGTCGGGTCGGGGTGCTCCGGCGAGGGCGTCGGTTCACGGTCCCCGGCGCACCCGCCCCCATGTGACCCACGTCACGCGAGGCTGCTGTCAGGAATCGGCTCGCTGTCCCGCTCAAGTCACCGAGAGCCCAGCGAACCGACAGGAGCAGCACATGAAGCACCGCATCCTCGTCCTCGGTGCCGGCTACGCCGGGGCCTACGCGGCCGGGACCCTGGCCCGCCGGCTGTCCCCGGCCGACACCGAGATCACCGTGGTCAACACCGAGCCGGACTTCGTCGAGCGGCTGCGGCTGCACCAGGTCGCGGCCGGCCAGGACTTCGCGACCCGCACGCTCGCCGACGTCTTCGCGGGCACCGGCATACGGCTGCGCCTGGCCCGGGTCACCGCCCTCGACCCCGAGCGGCGGGTCGTCACCGTGGCCGATCCCGACGGGCGTGCCGGCGTCGACGAGCTCGGCTACGACACCCTCCTCTACGCGCTCGGCAGTCACGGTGACGACCGCGGTGTCCCCGGCGCGGCCGACCACGCCTTCGACGTCGCCGCCCGGCCCGCGGCGCTGCGCCTGCGCGAGCGCCTGGACGGCCTGCGCGAGGGCGGGAGGGTCCTGGTCGTCGGTGACGGGCTGACCGGCATCGAGACCGCCACCGAGATCGCCGAATCCCGGCCCGGCCTGTCGGTCACGCTGGTCGCCCGCGGCGAACTGGCCGCCCGGCTCTCCGCCGGAGCACGCGGCCACCTGCGCCGGGCCTGCGCCCGGCTGGGCATCACCGTCCTGGAACACACCGGCGTCGAAGCCGTCGAAGCGGAACGGGTCCTGTGCGCCGACGCCACGGTGCTGCCGTCCGACGCGACCGTGTGGGCGGCCGGATTCGCGGTCCACCCCATCGCTGCCGCCGCCGGGCTGGCGGTCACCGAGAGCGGCCGCATCGTCGTCGACGGAACCATGCGCTCGCTGTCGCACCCGGACGTCTACGCCGCCGGCGACAGCGTCCATGCCATCGGCGCCAACGGCCTGCCGCTGCCCATGTCCTGCGCTTCGGCCGGGTTCACCGGCATGCAGGCCGTGAAGGCCATCGTGGGAAACCTGACCGGCAGCAGGACCGGCCACGTCAGGCTGAGCTACCCGGGCAACCACATCAGCCTCGGGCGACAGGACGGGATCCTGCAGTTGGTCGACCGCGAAGCCCGGCCGAAGCCGGCGTACCTGGGCGGCCGGAAGGCCGCGCGGTTCAAGGCGGGCATCCTCAGGGTGTCGCTGTGGACCACCGCGCACCCGACCTTCTGCGTGCCCCGGCGCCGGCGCCACCTGACCCCCGCGCCGGACGCGTCCGCCGCGCACGCGGTCCCGTACGCGGTCCTCCCGCACGAAGTCCCGTACGCAGCACCGCACGCAGCCCCGTACGCCCCGGATGCCCCCGCCGGCCGGCCGGTCGCGTAGCGGCCTAGGGTGGGCCACGTGGACAGCAGCACCACCGATCGCTTCGACACCGGCCGGTTCGAGGCCAGCCGGAACCGGCTGGCCTCACTGGCCTACCGCCTGCTGGGCTCCGCAGCCGACGCCCAGGACGCCGTGCAGGACGCCTTCTTGCACTGGCAGGCCGCCGACCGGCAGCAGATCAAGGTGCCGGAGGCCTGGCTGACCAAGGTCGTCACCCACCTGTGCCTCGACCGGCTCCGCTCGGCGCAGGCCCGCCGCGAACGCACCGCCGGCGCCTGGTTCCCCGAACTGCTCCTCGACGGAGATCCGATGCTCGGCCCGGCCGACACCTTCGAGCAGCGCGAATCGGTCTCCCTCGCCGTGCTGACCGTCATGGAGCGCCTGTCACCCGTCGAGCGGGCCGTCTACATCCTGCGCGAGGCGTTCACGTACGGCCACGCGGAGATCGCCGAGATCCTCGACATCTCCGAATCCGCGAGCCAGCAGCACCTCCACCGTGCCCGGACGCGTATCACCGCCACGCGCCGCCGCGGCGTCGGCGAAGTCGACCCGGCGGCCGCCCGCAGGGTCGTCGAGGAGTTCCTGACCGCCGCGACCTCGGGCCGCACCGAACGGCTGGTGGCCCTGCTCACCGACGACGTGACCGCGCTCTCCGACGGCAACGGCCTGTCCGAGAAGCTGCTGCGGTACGACACCGCGCAGCGCGTCGCCACCGTCATGCGGGGAGGCTTCAAGCCCACGCCCGCCAAACGGCGGCTCGCCGGCGGCGTGCTCGCCCTCCACTACGCGCTCGTCAACGGCGCCCCCGCCGTCCTCTTCGTCCTCGGCGACCAGGTCGTGGGCGCCGTGGCCTTCGAAGTCACCGAAGGGAAGATCGCAACCGTGCGCGGCATCGCCGCCCCCGTCCGCCTCGGCCGCCTCGCCGCGGCCTGGCGGCAGAACCCGCCGCAGACGCCGCTGATCGCCGAGTGGTGACCGCAGGCGCGTAGGGGACTCACCGTTTTCCGCCCCGCCCCGGACTCACCTCGAAGCCAGCCAACTGATCTGCCCCGCGAAAACGATGTGGGCGACCGTGCACAGGACCCACCCCCAGCGATTCCGCATCCCGTGGCGGCGCACCGTCCCCCAGCCCACCGCCAGGAACACGGCGGCCAGCACGCAGCACACCCAGGAGACGACGAGCCACGGAGCGGAGTGGTCGGTGAACTGCCGGACGATCGAAGCCGGGACGAGCACCAGCACGGGCAGCATCCACTCGGCGTCGCCGGCGCGGGGATCACGCCCGGGGGCGGCCGCGGCCTCGGTCGTCCCGGACGGCTCCGACGGAACGCGAAGATCTCCCATGCCCCTACCCCTACCCGTTCCCCCGAGTGCCTTCCCGCCGGACCGCCTCGGTCGAGGGCGCTCCTGCATCCGGCATCCCTACCTGGGGAGACCGGGCCACGGGGCACTTTACCGAGGGCGGATCACCGGCCGGCCGCGCATGCGCTGTCGGCCGTCATGTCGCGACCAGCCGGTCCTGCCGGGCCCCGCATCTCGGCGGCCCGGCCCATCGTGCGGGTGAGGCCGGGGCTGGTCGACGGCGAACCCGGTGCGGGTACGCCGTCGATCAGGTGGCATCGGTTCAGAGAAGCGCGTGCGGGTACTGCGCGGCGCGCTGCTGGAAGGCCAGGACCGCTGGGTTCTGGACGGTGCCGCCGCGGATCTCGATCGCTCGGCGAATGGTGTGGTCGCCGTCCCAGCCGGCCGGCCCTTCGAGGACCGACCGCAGGAACGGGATCAGCGCCTCGCTGTTCTCCCAGGTGGCCGCGTCCCACAGGTAGGAGGGGCTGTGATCCACGGCGTAGTAGTGGACCTGGTCGCCGACGGTGAACATCGGCGCGTTGAAGGTGGTGGGCCGAGCCCAGTCGAACCCCATGCCCTCGTCGCACGAGACGTCGATGACGAGGGTGCCGGGCGAGAGCTTCGGCAGGTCCTCCTCTATCAGGAACATCAGCGGCGCCGCGGTGTCCTGGAGCACGCAGTTGACGATGATGTCGTGCCCGGCGAGGAAGTCGGCCAGCGGCTCCGGGCCGTCCTCGGTGAGCGCGACGCTGCGCCGCGGGTCGAGGGTGTCGTCGGCCACGTCGTGGTCGAAGTGCACGATCCGTGCCGAGTGGATCGGTGAGCTGACGGCGGCGATGCCGCGGGCGGTCAGCACGTCCACATCGTGAACGCCCAGCGCACTGAGCGCGGTCACCGCGCCGCGGGCGGTGGCGCCGAAGCCGATCACGACCGCACGCCGTCGGCGACCGTAGTCACCGGTCGCCCCGGTCAGCTGCATGGCATGCAGCACCGACGAGTAGCCGGCCAACTCGTTGTTCTTGTGGAAGACGTGCAGGCTGAATCCGCCGTCCCGGGTCCAGTGGTTCATCGCTTCGAAGGCGATCACCGTGAGCTTGCGGTCGATGGCGGCCTGCGTGACCTTCTCGTCCTGCACGCAGTGCGGCCACCCCCACAGCACCTGTCCGTCCCGCAGGTCAGCCAGATCTTCGTGCAGCGGTTTGGCCAGCAGGATGACGTCGCACTCTGCGATCAGCTCCTCGCGTGAGAGGAAACCGGCGACCCACGGAGCAAGCTGACCGTCCGGAACACCGAAGTGATCGCCGTAACCGGTCTGCAGATAGATGCTGGGCTGGAGGTCGGCATCGATGCGTTCGAAGTGGGCTGGGTGGATCGGCAGACGGTACTCGTTCTCTTTACGGGTCTCCGACATGATTCCGAGCTTGAGCTGCTGCAAAATGCCCCTTTGATTGCCCCCTGTGTAACACACGCCGGAGCGCAGGGAATCTCCTCAGCAGTACTTCGCGGCCCGACCGCCCTGGGGGGCCGGAGTGGTGCTCGGCATGTCGGCATAGCCTCTGAACTGCGAATACGTCCCCTGTCGAGGCTTCCGTAGGGCCTCGCCCGCCCCTTGTGGCGGGACCAGGAATCGTCGATCGCAGTGGCCGGACGGCGGCCGCTCATCGGACCGGGTGCAACGGGTCTTTCACTCCGTGTACGGCAGCCAGCCGTTGTGGTTCTCGTTGTACCAGTAGCTGTGGCCGGCGTTCAGGGCGACCGTGCGGAACGGGCGGCCGTGGTCGTCGATGCGGGTGGTGCCCTTGCGGTCGCCACTGCTCCAGGCCAGCTCCAGATACCAGCTGACGTCCCGACCGAGTGTGGCGGCGTCGATGTTCAGCACCTGGGGGTCGGTGGCGGAGACCTTGTACGGGAAATCGGTCGACGCCGTCGGCCGCTCGCCCTCCTTGCCGGGTACGGGCCTGGCCCTCGGGGAGGAGTCGTCCAGGTCCACGGCGAAGGACGCCGGCACCAGCGCGCCGCCGCAACCGGCGCCCATGGTGTACGCGTTCCAGCCGGGAGCCTTGCGGCCGCTCACGACATGGACGTACAGCGCGTGCAGGACCGCCGCCTTGCCCTCGGTGCCCTGGACGGTCAGCTGCATGCGCAGGTGCCCCGCCGGGACGGCGTCCAGGGCCCGGGCCCACCCTTCGGTCGCCTGCCCGGCGGGGGGCGGGGGGACCGCGCCGGGTGCCTTGTCCAGGGCGAACCACTGGTCGCAGGGGCTGTCCCAGTTGTCCGGCAGGACGTTGACCGTGAACGGGGCGGTGGGGGAGGCCCCCTCCTTGGCGGCCGGCGAGGTGGGCGCGGACCTTGCCGAGGCGGACGCGGACGACGCCGAGGGGGACGACGCTCCGGGGCCGGACGGGGGTGCGGAACCGGCTGGGGGCGTGGGTGACGAGGACCCGCCGGACGGCAAGGCCGGGCCCGCCGCCCGCTCGGGCGAGGACGGCTGGACGGCGCCGTGGCGCGTGTCCCCGCGACCCGTATCTCCCATCGCGGAGACGGCGGCGGCGGTTCCCGCCACCGCGGCGGTGGCCACGGCGGCCGCAACGGCGAGCAGCAGCCGATGACGCCGGGCCCCCGGTACGGAGGCCCGGGCGGGGCCCGGCTGGATCAGGGCGACGGCGGCGTCTGCGGGTGCCTCCGGTGCCGGTGCCGGTGCCGGTGCCGGTGCCGGTGTGGGAGCAGGGGCGGGAGCAGGGGCGGGGGCCTCCGCCGGCGCCGGTGCGGACCCGGAGGCCGGCGCGGGGTCGGTCTCCGCCTGCGGCCGGACCTCCGAACCCTCCCCAGCCTCCCCAGCCGCCGTCACCACCGCCGATGCAGGCGGCACCTCCGGCGCGGCGTCACCGCCCTGCGGCGCCGCGGAGTTCGCCGCCCCCGACCCCGAGGCCTGCCCCTCCGCAACCCCCCGCCGCCGCTCCACCAGCGCCAGCAGCCACTGCTGGTGCAGCGCGAGCAGTTCGTCGGGCGAGGCACCGCAGACTCGGGCGAACCGCTCCACCGGGGCGTACTCCGTGGGGACCGCCGCGCCGCTGCAATAGCGGTGCAGCGTCGAGTTGCTGGAGTGCAGACGCTTCGCGAGCGTGCCGTAGCTGCGCCCCGAGCGCTCCTTGAATCCGCGCATCAGCTCCGCGAACCGTTCCGTCTCCGTGGCCATTCCACCCTCCCCCTCATCCCGGAAGCACGTTCCAGGCTCGCCCGATCGCCCAGGTGAGAAGGGTCGGGAGCGTTCCAGGGTTCCTACTATCCCGGTCCGGACGCCACTGGGACAAAACCCGCCCCACAGTTGCGTCATCAGCCCGTCGGTCCGCCGGTCGGATCGGCGGGCGGATACGGCAGTCGCAACGGGAGGGCCCCCACCCGCCCCACCGACCGCCCTCGGCCGCCTGCAGGAGCAGCCGACCGGAACGTCAGTCCCACCCCACGTCTCGTCAGGCGGAAAGCGCAAGCCTCCGTCTGAGGACCGCACCGACACGGAGAGTTCCCCATGCGTACCTACCGACTCCGCACCACCGCCCTGGCCACCGCCACCGCCGGCCTCGCTCTGGCCCTGACCGCCTGCGGCGGCTCGGACAGCGCCGGCGGGCCGGCCGCGAACCCCGCCGCGACCAAGAGCGCGGACAAGCCGGTCTCGACCGGGACCGTGACGCCGTCCGGGGAGGGCGCCTCCGCCGCCCCGTCCGCCGGCAAGGCCACGGGAAACGGCACGGCCACCGCCACCCCGGCGAAGGCCGGTTCGGGCGGCAGGGCCACGGGCGGCACCACCGGTGACTCCTACGCCTACACCCACCCCTGCTCGGCGCGGAACCTGACCGTGAAGGTCACTTCCCCGACGGGCGCTCCGGCCACCGTCCGCGTCATCACCGTGACCAACAACGGTTCCACCTCCTGCGGTCTGGACTACTTTCCGACCGTCGGCTTCAGCGCCAAGGGCAGCGCGCTCGGTCTCCAGGCCACTGCACCCGGTGGACTGGGCGGCGCCCCGGCGTACCCGGTGCACCCCGGCGCCACCGCGTACGCGGCCGTGGACCTCAACCCGTCGGGCGGCAACGGCCCCGTGGCGGACGAGGTCAACGTCCTGGCCGACAAGGAGCACATGCCGAACGCGGACGGCGTGAGCCTCCGGCTGACCAAGCCGGGCAGCGTCGCCGACCCGAAGGTCGGCCTGTACCGCACCACCACCCGCGACGCGCTGAGCGCCTTCTGAACGGAGTTCCGGGGGCTGCGGCCCCCGGCCGCCCCACGGGGTGCCTCGCCGGGTGGGCTCAGCCGTCCCGGGCGAGGAGACGCCGGCCAACTGCCCCGCCGAACCCATGGCAGTCCGGGGCGAGACCGACGAACTGCACCAGCGCCGGGACGAAATGGTCCGGCGGTTCGGCGGGTGACTCCCCAGCCCGTCACCGACCCAGCGCAAGTCCTAGGGGAGTGATGTGGGCTTCCGGGGTGGTGGGACGGCGCGGAGGAGTTCCCACAAGGGGCGGGAGCCGGTGGCCCATTGGGTGAGGAGGTGACGGTCGACGAGGTGGAGGCGCTGAGACGTGGCGAAGTCGAGGGCGGGCCGGGAGAAGCGACCGTTGGTGAGCATGACGAGGACGTCGCCGCCGTGTATCTGGCGGCCGGTCCCGTTGAGGACCTGGAGGTCGGGGGTGCCGACCGCTGACCCCTGCCAGCCGGCCTTGCGGTGCTTGCACTGGATGACCCAGCGGCGGCCGTAGGGGTCCGTGGCTTTGACGTCCGCGCCGTTGTCGCCCCGGCCGCCGACCTTCTGCGCGTCGGCGCAGCCGTCGCGGCGCATGAGGTCCCGTACGGCGAACTCGAAGTCATTGTGGTGAAGGCTGTCGAGGTGTTCGACGGCGTAGCGCAGGCCCTGGGCCCGGACCCGGTCCCATCGCGCGGCCTCCTGCCGCCGGCGCACCCACAGCGCGCCCGCGGCACCGGATGCGAGGAGGCCGCCCACCAGAACCCAGGGATGGGCAGCCAGCCACGACATCACCGCCACGACGAGACTCAGGCCCACGAGGCCGGCCAGACCGATGAGCCACAGCTCCTCCGAGCCGGTGGCCTTCCGTCGCCGCGCCGTGGTGCGCTTGCGCCTCTTCGCGGGTGGGCGGCGGCTCACCTGCCGTTCCCCGTGCTGGGGAAGACGATCGGATAGGAGACCGCCGGTACGGGTGGGGGCGCCGGGCGGCTTTCCCACGCCGGCCACTTGATCGGGTAGACGACCGTCGACTGCGGCCCGGGTAACTCCTGACCCGAGCCCGCTCCCGCCCCCGCAGATGGTGTTCCGTTGCCGAAGACGATCACTCCGGCGACGAACAAGCCGAGCAGCGCGGTCTCCCGCCGTGCCCCGGCCGGGAGCCGGACGTGGCCTTTGACCCGAGTGCCGTCTGCCCGTAAGTAGTCATTGATCCAGGGCACAGCTGCATCCCCCCACCAGTCACGATGCGCCTCCCTGCGCACCGGATCCATGAAAGCACCCACCACTGACAACGCGTCACCCACTTGTCACCAGTCGTGATCATCTGCTGGGTCGGGGCGGGCCCGCCCGTGCTTTGGCGGGCAGCGCCTTCGGCGGCATCCGGAGGTGCGGGGGAGGGTGTCGCGTCGTCGCTAACGTGGCTGCGCAAGCGGTGTGGTTGAGGGCTTGCTCCAGGGTTGCGAACAGGCGAATCCGGGCGCACGCGTGGCGCGGGTCACATGAAATGCGTCTCGCGATCCGAGGCGGTTCCGCGTCCGAGTGGTGCAGGTGGTGCACGGAATGCCCTCCGAGCAGGGCATTCCTGCGAGTTGGGGCACGCGGAGGGTGCGGCAAGGCCGGATAGGTCTAGACAACGAAGAAGGCCCAGGTCGCTGACCTGGGCCTTCTTGCAAGAGCGGATGACGGGAATCGAACCCGCGCTATAAGCTTGGGAAGCTCATGTTCTACCATTAAACTACATCCGCGTAGTCGTCCAGTTGCCTGGAGCGCTATCGTTTCTCACCCTACCCCATGATCGACCCCTGGTGAATTCATCCCGGGAGTGGTGTCGCGTGCGGGGTGCACGGAGGGTCGTGGGGGCGGGAGTTGGGGCGTACCTTGTGTGTGCGGAGCGGCGGCTGGAGTGGGTCTTGTTCATCCCCTAATGTGGCGATTCATCGCAGTACGGCTGGTTGGGGAAAGGGACTCGATGGAGCACACCGTCGTCCGTTGTGCCGAAGGGCACGTGTTCAGCACCGCTTCGTTCCCGCTGCAGCACCTCGGTGCCGGCCGGATCGGGCCGGGACGGCTGCTGCGGTGCCCGCGCTGTGCGCGGCTTCGCCGTGCCGTGCCCGTGGGAGCGGCGCCGAAGCGGTAGACACCGGCGCGCGGGATTCCGCCTCGATTGGGGCGGCCCGCGCGCTCTGCGTATCCTCGGGACGTGCTTCTCTCCGATAAAGACATCCGGGCCGAGATCGACAGCGGACGGGTTCGCATCGACCCGTTCGACGAGTCGATGGTGCAGCCCTCCAGCATCGATGTACGTCTCGACCGGTTCTTCCGGGTCTTCGAGAATCACCGCTACGCCCACATCGATCCCGCCGTCGAGCAGAGCGACCTGACGCGGATGGTCGAGCCCGAGGGGGACGAGGCGTTCATCCTTCACCCGGGTGAGTTCGTCCTCGCGTCGACCTACGAGGTCATCTCGCTGCCCGACGACATCGCCTCCAGACTGGAGGGGAAGTCCAGCCTGGGCCGCCTCGGTCTGGTGACGCATTCGACCGCCGGCTTCATCGACCCCGGATTCTCGGGCCACGTGACGCTGGAACTGTCGAACCTCGCCACGCTGCCGATCAAGCTCTGGCCGGGTATGAAGATCGGGCAGCTGTGCCTGTTCCGGCTCAGCTCGCCCGCGGAGTTCCCGTACGGGAGCGAGCGGTACGGATCGCGGTACCAGGGCCAGCGCGGCCCGACGGCCTCGCGGTCCTTCCAGAACTTCCACCGGACCCAGGTGAGGCACGAGGCATGAGTGACGGAGTGCGCGAGAACCTCGACTACGAGGGCTTCGGCCGGGCCGTGCGCGAGATGGCGCAGACCATCGCCGACGACGGCTACGAGCCCGACATCATCCTGAGCATCGCGCGGGGCGGAGTGTTCGTCGCGGGCGGTCTGGCGTACGCGCTCGACTGCAAGAACATCCATCTCGTGAACGTCGAGTTCTACACCGGCGTGGGCACCACCCTGGAGATGCCGGTCATGCTGGCACCCGTGCCCGAGGCGATCGACTTCACCGACAAGAAGGTGCTGATCGCCGACGACGTCGCCGACACCGGCAAGACGCTCAAGCTGGTGCACGACTTCTGCCTCGGGCACGTCGCCGAAGTCCGGTCCGCCGTGATCTACGAGAAGTCCCACTCGCTCGTGAAGTGCGAGTACGTGTGGAAGAAGACCGACGAGTGGATCAACTTCCCCTGGTCGGTCGAACCGCCCGTCGTGAAGCGTGAGGGACAGGTTCTCGACGCCTGAGCGTGTAGTGAGTGACTGAGTGTGTGCGGAGGGCCCGTCGCGCGGTGCGCGGCGGGCCCTCCGTGTGTGTGCGGGCGTCGCGCTAGATCGTGCCCAGCTTGATGATCGACAGCAGGGCGATCAGCTGGATCGCCGACGCGCCCAGGGCCTTCGGCCACGGCAGGTCGTGCGATTTGCTGATCAGGGCGGTGAAGAGCGCGCCGGCCGCCACCCAGGTGGCCCAGCCCAGGATCTGGACGAGCATGTTGTCGCCGCCCAGGAACATGGCGAACAGCAGGCGCGGTACGTCCGTCAGGCTCATGACCAGCATCGACAGGCCCACCGTGGGCTGCCACGATCCGTCGCCGCCCAGCTGGCGGGCCAGCGTGTGGGTGACGGCGCCGAGGACCAGGCCGCAGATCACGAAGGCCACGCCCGCCGAGAGCACGATCGGGAAGGCGTTGGGGAGGGTGGCGTTGATGACGTCGTTGCGGGTGTCGTCGAGGCCGAAGACCGCGAGCAGTCCGTAGAGGAAGGTCACGATCAGCGCCGGCCCCCAGACGGCGTAGTCGCGCATCTGCAGGAACGTCTGGCCCGGGCGGGTCACGATGCCCCGGAGCAGGTCCTTCCACGGCAGCCGCGGACCGATGGGGGCGGCGGCCTGGGCCGCGCCCGCCTGGTAGGTGCCGCCCTGGTTGTAGGGGTACGGGTCCTCGCCGATGGCGAAGGCCTGCGTGTACCCCGGGGAGTCGCTCGGGCCGCCGGGTCCCTGACCCTGACCCGGGCCGGGGGGATAGCCGTATCCCTGGCCCCGGCCGGCGTCGCCGCCGTGCGGGTCGAAGTATTCGGGCTCGCCGTGGCCCCCGGGAGCGGCCTGCTGGGGCCACTGCTGGGGTGCGTAGGGCTGCTGGCCGTACGGTGCCGGCGCCTGGGGCGCCTGCTGAGAGCCGTACGGCTGCTGCCGCGGGGGTTGTTGCGGGGTGCGGTTGTTGTCCCGGCCGCGTCCGATCCTGAATCCAGCCACGTGATCGAAAGTACCCGCTCCCGGGCGGCCGGGTGGCCGGGCCGGGCGAAGAAGCCCCCTTTGCGGCTGAGCTGTGACATCCCCTAGGGGGTACCTGGAGGGGCATCTCAGGGTGGTTTACGTGGCTGCGCGGCAGTCTGCGGATTCCCGTTACATCTCCGACGGAATACGGACATACCGGCTCCGTAGCTTCGTGGTCGTAGCCACCGCCACGAAGCACGAACGAGCACGAGAAGAGCACCGTCATGAGCAGCCCGCGCCGTCGCACCACCCTCCGTACCGCCGCCGTCGTGGCCGGTGCGGCCGCCGTCCTCGCCCTTCCGGTGGGGTCCGCCTTCGCTGATTCCCCGGCGTCGGGGGACGAGCAGGTCCTGCCCGGCATCGAGCAGCCGTCCGTGGACCCGACCGTCCCGCCCACCACGCCGCCGACCACGCCGCCCGTGAAGCCTTCGGTCCGGGCGTACGTCACGACCGTGAAGCTGGCCGACGGGTCGGTCGCCAAGATCTACACGTTCGGCGACGGCCACTTCGAGGCCGACATCTTCGCGGGGGGCACCAAGCTGGACACCCTGGTCAGCAAGGGCGGCGAGCCTGCCCGCGGCCAGAACAACGGGCTGCACGTGGTCCTCCAGCCGAACGGCACCGTCACCTCGTGGGTCGAGGGCGCGACCAAGCCGGTCGAGAAGCCGAAGCCGGTGGAGAAGCCGAAGCCGGTGGAGAAGAAGGAGAACTCCGTTCAGGTCGCCATGCCCGACGGGCGCAACGCGCGGCTGATCGACGGCCCGAAGGGCAAGCGCGTCGAGCTCTCGATGCCGAACGGGAACCTCCTCGGGACGCTCGACCTGAAGCACCCGACCGCGACGAACGACGGCTGGACGTACAAGCTCGTCCAGGACGGGCAGCGCGTGAAGTTCGTCGTCATCGACGGCAAGGGCGGTGGCAACAGCTGGGTCTACGACTTCGGCACCGGCAAGCTGATCGAGAAGTACGAGGTCGCCAAGGACGCCAAGGACACCAAGGACACCGAGGTCGCGAAGAAGGACGCCAAGCCCGCCCAGCCGGTCGAGAAGAAGGCCGTGGAGCGGGTCGTGCCCAAGGGCGGTGTGAAGGCGGGCGCCGAGGGCGTGGCCCCGGTGGCGGCGGAGGCCGACGGGCAGACGCCGCTGCTGATGGCCGCCGGCGGGGGCATGGCCGCGTTCGGTGCGGCAGGCCTCGGCTTCGCGATGCTGCGCCGCAGCCGGAACGAGCAGTCCTGACCGGATCCGCTACCCCGTACACCCCGTACACCCCGAAGCGGCCCCTCGGAGGTGAGCAACCGCTTAGTAGCTTCCGCTGAGGAGACGCTAGGAGCCCTGGTACTCCGTGTCAACGGGCAGCGGATCCAGG
>NZ_JBEXPT010000126.1:0-18934 GCF_040612195.1 Streptomyces sp. NPDC006450
GGCCGGTCTCCGTCGGCGTCGCCGCCGGCCCGGTCCCTCCCGGCGCGGTCGCCGACGTCGTCGGCCCGGCCGCCGCCGTCCCCGTGGCCCCGGCCGTCCCCGTGGCCCCGACCGGCGCGGTCGGTCCGGCCTGGGGTGCCCGGTGGCCGGGCCCCGTCTGCGGAAGCCACCGGACGCCCACCGCGAGGGTCACGACCGCGGCGACCGCCACCCCGGCCAGCAGCAGGCGACGCCCGGGCCTGCGCTCCACCGGCGCCCCCGGAACGTCGGAGTCCGCGGCGACCGCCTCCAGGTCGTCCGCCGGGTCGTCCGCCGGGTCCGCCCGGTCCCCCTCACCCACGGGCGGCGCCTCCTCCACCGCGCCCGCCCGCCGCCGCGCATCCGCCAGCAGCCAGGCCCGGTGCAGTTCCACCGCCTCCGCCGGCGTCGCCCCGCAGGCCCGCGCGAAGCTGTCCACCACCACGAACTCCGCCGGCAACGCCTCACCGCTGCAGTACCGGTGCAGGGTCGACGTGCTCGTGTGGAGCCCTCGCGCGAGGACCCCGTAGCTCCGCCCGCTCCGCTCCTTCAGTTCCCTCATCGACCGCGCGAACGCCTGCGCCTCGGCCGATCTCCCCGTCCCGGAATTCCGTTCCATGCCAAGGATGTTCCCGCAGCTGACGGTGCGTACGGCCGTTCCACCGTCCCGAATTCGTCCCGAACCGCAGGCACGGACCCGAACCGGGGTACAGCCTTCTCCAGACACACCGCTGAACGCTCACGGACCACACGGGGAGAACCGACCATGTTCCGACGCACCGCCCGATCCGCCCGATCCGCCCGATCCACCGGCCCCAGCCGATCCGCCCGGACCGCCCGGACCACCGGCGTCCTCGCGGCCGCCGCGGCGGCCGCAACCGCCCTCGTCCTCGCCGCCTCCACCACGTCCACGGCCGCCGTCACCGCGCCCGGGTTCCTGGCCGGCACCGACCTGCCCCCGCACCCCACCTCCGCCTGGTACGCCGGGAAGGTCACCAAGGGGCTGCCCGAGTTCGCGCCGTTCTGCGCGGACGGCGTGCTCCCCACCACCGGGAGCTGGTACCGCGACTTCTCCACCGAGTTCGACACGGGAGCGGTACAGGTGTCCGTGCGCACGTCCTCCAGCACCGCCGCCATCAAGCTCAAGGCCGCCCTGGAGCGCAAGGTGGCGGCCTGCGCCGCCGACTGGCTGCGGGCCACCCCGGGCGGTACGGCCTCCTGGCAGGACTACGGGAAGCTCAGCGTCGAGGAAGGCGCGCACGTCTACGGGGTGCACACCTCCATGCCCGAGTCCGAGCCCGGCGTGCACCTGTACGGCATCGGGCGCGACGGCTCCACGGTGACGTTCGTGACGTGGGGGCAGATGGGGTACCTGCACGAGGCGCCCGTCCCGGCCTTCAAGAAGACGACCGTCAGGGCCGTGAACAAGCTCAACCCCTGACGCGCCACGCCCCCGGTGGGACCATGGAAGGGACGGGGAAGCCGGGGGGGGCGACGACGTCGAGGCGGCGATGGCCATGCGCAGCGGAAACGAGCCGGTGACCGCCCGCAGCGCGCTGCGGCTGCGCTTCTGGCTGAGCCTGTGGGGGCTGATCTGGTCCGGTGCCGGGGCAGCGGCGTTCTCGCTCGCCGCCCGGCCCGGCTGGGCGGCGGCCTGCGCCGCCGTGGCCGTGCTCGCGGCCGTGGACCTGGCCGTGGTGCTCCACCACATCCACCAGGGCCCGCACTACCAGCCGGGCCGCGACATCCCCCCGTACGAGCCGCCGGGCCGCTGAAACCCGTCGCCGTACCGGGCCCGGGCGGGACTATGCCTCGAAGCGGGCCGCCGCCAGGTAGTCCGGCTGGGGGTCCAGGGCGGCTGCGAGGCGGAAGTGCTTGCGGGCCTGGTCCGGCCGGCCGGCGCGCTCGTGCGTGCGGGCCAGCGCGAAGTGGGCGAAGGCGTTGTCCGGCTCCCGCTCCAGCACGATCTCGAACTCCAGCTCCGCCGGCCGCAATTGGGCGGCGGCGAAGAAGGCCCGGGCGCGCAGCAGCCGGGCCGCCGTATTCTCCGGGTGGGCGGCTATGACCGAGTCGAGCAGCTTCACCGCACCGCGCGGGTCGCGCGCGGCGAGGAGCTGCTCCGCGGCCCGGTAGTCGATGACGTGCGTCTCGGGCGACGAGGACCGGGGCGGCGGCGGGAGCTGCGGCGTGGTGTCGGACACGGTCTGTTCCTTCCCTCTACAGGCGCGTTCAACGCCCCGCACGCCGCCCCCTATTCCGTCAGCCGAGCCGCTCCGTGAGCTGCTCCCAGACCTTGCGCACCTGGGGCTCCAGCGCCTCCAGCGGGCCGTCGTTGTCGATCACGAGCGTGGCCACGGCCAGCCGCTGCTCCCGCGTGGCCTGCGCGGCCATCCGGGCCCGGGCCTCCGACTCCTCCATGCCGCGCAGCCCCGTGAGCCGGGCCAGCTGGGTCGCCGGCGCCGCGTCCACGACGACGACCAGGTCGTACAGCGGAGCGAGTCCGTTCTCCGCGAGCAGCGGTACGTCGTGCACCACGATCGCGTCGGGCCCCGCGGCCGCCTCGAGCTCCGCGGACCGGGCCCCGACCAGCGGGTGCACGATCCCGTTGAGGATCCGCAGCTTCGCCGGGTCGGCGAACACGATCGACCCGAGCTTCGGCCGGTCCAGATCGCCGTGCGGAGTCAGTACGGACTCCCCGAAGGCCGCCACCACGGCCGCGAGCCCGGGCGTCCCCGGCTCCACGACCTCGCGCGCGATCCGGTCGGCGTCCACGACGACCGCCCCGTACCCCGCCAGCAGCCGCGAGACCTCGCTCTTGCCGGCGCCGATTCCGCCTGTCAGGCCAACTTTCAACATGCCCGGCAGACTAGCCCCCGCGTCCTGGGGCCCGTACGGCCCCCCGAGCGCGGAAGGAGCCTCAGCCCTCGCCCTCGCGCTCCGCCAGGAACCGCTCGAACTCGAGGCCGATCTCGTCCGCCGACGGAATCTCCGCGGGCTCCGCGATCATGTTCCCCCGGGTCTCGGCGCCGGCCGCCGCGTCGTACTGGTGCTCCAGCCCCTGCACCAGGCTGACCAGCTCCTCGTCGCCCTCCCGGATCTGCCGGTCGATCTCCGTCTGCGTGCGGTGCGCCTCGGTGCGCAGCGCGTGCGCGACCGACGGCAGGACCAGCCCCGTCGCGGCGGTGATCGCCTCCAGGGCGGTCAGCGCGGCGTCGGGGTACGGGGAGCGCGCCACGTAGTGCGGTACGTGGGCGGCGACGCCCAGCACGTCGTGCCCGGCCTGACCGAGGCGGAACTCGACCAGCGACTCGGCGCTGCCGGGGACCTGGGCTTCGTCGAAGGGGCTGCGGTGTCCGGGCATGAGGTCGGTCCGGTTGCCGTGCGGGGTGATCCCGACGGGCCGGGTGTGCGGGACGCCCATGGGTATGCCGTGGAAGTTGACGGAGAGCCGCACGCCCAGGCGCTCGACGATCTGCCGGACGGCGACGCAGAAGCGCTCCCACTCCACGTCCGGCTCGGGGCCGGACAGCAGCAGGAAGGGCGCGCCCGTGGCGTCCTGGACGAGGCGCACCTCGAGCCGGGGCTCCTCGAACTCGGTCCAGTGGTCGCGCTGGAACGTCAGCAGCGGACGGCGCGCCCGGTAGTCGACCAGACGGTCCGCGTCGAACCGGGCCACGACCTGGTGGGGCAGCGTGTCGAGCAGCCGCTCGACGATCTGCTCGCCGGTCTCACCCGCGTCTATGTAGCCCTCGAAGTGGTAGAGCATGACCAGCCCGGCCGAGTCCTGGGCGAGCGCCAGGTCGGCCACCGCCAGGCCCTTGGCATCCCATTCGTACAAACCCTGTGGATCAAGCACCGCCACCACTCCTCCTCCGCCGCGTTCTCTGGCATGAACGTCCAAGGTCCCGCGACCATTCCCCAGTTGACGGTATTCACGAGCCCGTGTTCGCAGGAAGCGGTCCGGCCGCACAACGCGGTAAGGCCCGCCCCCCTGAGGGGACGGGCCTTACCGGTGAAGATCAGCTCGGCTCACACCGTGCTGTTGCGATCAGCTCTGGCCGCCGGCCAGCTTCTCGCGGAGCGCGGCGAGGGCCTCGTCCGACGCCAGGGCGCCAGAGGTCTCGTCGGCACCCTCGGAGGAGTACGAACCACCCGAGATGCCCGCACCGGCGCTGCTGCTGCTGCCGGCGGCCGGAGCGGCCGCACCCTCGGCAGCGGCGGCCTCGTCGGCCTCGCGGCTCTTGATGACCTGGGCCTGGTGCTGCTCGAAGCGCTGCTGCGCCTCGGCGTACTGGCCCTCCCAGGCTTCGCGCTGCTTGTCGAAGCCCTCGAGCCAGTCGTTGGTCTCGGGGTCGAAGCCCTCGGGGTAGATGTAGTTCCCCTGGTCGTCGTAAGACGCGGCCATGCCGTACAGGGTCGGGTCGAACTCGACCGACGCCGGGTCGGCACCGAAGGACTCGTTGGCCTGCTTCAGCGACAGCGAGATCCGGCGACGCTCGAGGTCGATGTCGATGACCTTGACGAAGATCTCGTCGTTGACCTGGACGACCTGCTCCGGGATCTCCACGTGGCGCTCGGCCAGCTCGGAGATGTGGACCAGACCCTCGATGCCCTCGTCCACGCGGACGAACGCACCGAACGGAACCAGCTTGGTGACCTTACCCGGGACGACCTGACCGATCTGGTGCGTCCGGGCGAACTGCTGCCACGGGTCTTCCTGCGTCGCCTTCAGCGACAGGGAGACACGCTCGCGGTCCATGTCGACGTCGAGGACCTCGACGGTGACTTCCTGGCCGACCTCGACAACCTCGGACGGGTGGTCGATGTGCTTCCAGGACAGCTCGGAGACGTGGACGAGACCGTCGACGCCACCCAGGTCCACGAAGGCACCGAAGTTGACGATCGAGGAAACGACGCCGGAGCGGACCTGACCCTTCTGCAGGGTGGTGAGGAACGTCTGGCGAACCTCGGACTGGGTCTGCTCGAGCCAGGCGCGGCGGGACAGGACCACGTTGTTGCGGTTCTTGTCCAGCTCGATGATCTTCGCCTCGAGCTCCTTGCCCACGTAGGGCTGGAGGTCGCGGACGCGACGCATCTCGACGAGGGAAGCCGGGAGGAAGCCACGGAGGCCGATGTCGAGGATGAGACCACCCTTGACGACCTCGATGACGGTACCGGTGACGATGCCGTCTTCTTCCTTGATCTTCTCGATCGTGCCCCAGGCGCGCTCGTACTGCGCACGCTTCTTGGACAGGATCAGACGGCCTTCCTTGTCCTCCTTCTGGAGAACAAGGGCCTCGATCTCGTCGCCGACCTTGACGACCTCGTTCGGGTCGACATCGTGCTTGATCGAGAGCTCGCGGCTCGGGATGACGCCCTCGGTCTTGTAACCGATGTCGAGGAGAACCTCGTCCCGGTCCACCTTCACGATGACGCCGTCGACGATGTCGCCGTCGTTGAAGTACTTGATCGTCTCGTCGATCGCGGCGAGGAACGCTGCCTCGTCACCGATGTCGTTGACCGCAACCTGCGGAGTGGTGGCGGTGGTCTCGGTGCTGCTCGTCATGTGGGTAAGGGCTCCGGTTACGGACAGAAAGTCGTAGGTACTGCTACGCCGGGAGCCCTTATCGGCATCTGCCGAAGAAGCCGGACAGCCAAGGAAGCCCCAGTTCCGCGAAATGCGGGGTGGGGGCCTCGAAAACCGAGGGGTCATCAACAGATACAAGCGCAGCCTGCTAGGTCTGAGGAGCACAGGCTCGCAGCGCAACTTGTAGCATACGGGGGCAGCCGGACAGGGTCAATGCGCGAAGGCGCACACCTGGGGCGGATCACCGCACAACCGGCACAATTAGTGGGCAGGCAGGCGCCAATGGCCCTTCCCGCCCGCTTTCCGCAGACATTCGCAGACTACGACGACGGGCCCCATGAACCAAGAGGACTACGCCCCCGAAGAGGCGTACGAAGCCGAATCGGCCGCCGAAGACGATGCCGAGGCCACGCGGCGTGACGCCGGGGAAGCGGAGAGCAGCCGGGCGAGCCGTGGCTGGTGGGACCGCAACGCCGACGAGTACCAGAGCGAGCACGGCGCGTTCCTCGGCGACGACCGCTTCGTCTGGGGACCCGAGGGCCTGGACGAGGCGGAAGCGGCCCTGCTCGGGCCCGCCGCCTCCCTCAAGGGCAAGGACGTCCTGGAGATCGGCGCCGGCGCCGCCCAGTGCTCGCGCTGGCTGGCCGCCCAGGGCGCCCGCCCCGTCGCCCTCGACCTCTCCCACCGCCAGCTCCAGCACGCCCTGCGCATCGGCGGCAGCGACATGCCGGCGGCCCGGCTGGTCGAGGCCGACGCCGCACGGCTCCCCTTCCGCGACGGCTCCTTCGACCTGGCCTGCTCCGCCTACGGCGCCGTCCCCTTCGTGGCCGACCCCGTGAACGTCATGCGCGAGGTGCGCCGCGTCCTGCGCCCCGGCGGCCGCTGGGTCTTCTCCGTCACCCATCCCATCCGCTGGGCCTTCCCCGACGAGCCGGGCCCCGAGGGGCTGTCCGTCGCCGCCTCCTACTTCGACCGCACCCCGTACGTCGAACAGGACGAGCAGGGCCGCGCCGTATATGTGGAGCACCACCGCACCCTCGGCGACCGGGTACGGGACGTGGTCGCGGGCGGTTTCCGCCTCGTCGACCTGGTCGAACCGGAGTGGCCCGCCTGGAACAGCCAGGAGTGGGGCGGCTGGTCCCCGCTGCGCGGCAACCTCATCCCCGGTACGGCGATCTTCGTGTGCGAGCGGGACTGAGCCGGTGACGGGACAGCGCGTGATCCGTACGGCCGACCTCGACTCCCTTCCCGTACGGGAAGCCCTGCCCGCGCTCGTCTCCGCACTCGACGCCCACGGCGCCGCCGTGCTCTGCGCCCCGCCCGGAACCGGCAAGACCACGCTGGTCCCGCTGGTCCTCGCGGGGCTGGTGGGCGGCGGACCGCGGCGCCGGATCGTGGTCGCCGAACCCCGCCGGATCGCCGCCCGCGCGGCGGCCCGGCGGATGGCCTGGCTGCTCGGCGAGCAGGTCGGCGCCTCGGTCGGCTTCACGGTCCGCGGAGAGCGGGTCATGGGCCCCTCCACCGTGATCGAGGTGGTCACGACCGGGGTGCTGCTCCAGCGGCTCCAGCGGGACCAGGAGCTTTCCGGGACCGACCTGGTGATCCTGGACGAGTGCCACGAACGGCACCTGGACGCCGACACGGTCGCCGCCTTCCTCCTGGACGTACGCGCGACCCTGCGCCCGGAGCTGCGGCTCCTCGCGGCCTCGGCGACCACGGACGCGGCCGGCTGGGCCCGGCTCCTCGGGGACGCCCCCGTCGTGGAGGCGGCCGGGATCACCCACCCGGTGGAGACCGTGTGGGCCCCGCCGGCCCGCCCGGTACGGCCGCCGCACGGGATGCGGGTGGATCCGGCGCAGCTCACGCACGTGGCCTCGGTGGTCCGGCGGGCGCTGGCGGAACGTTCCGGCGACGTCCTCTGCTTCCTGCCCGGCGTCGGTGAGATCGCCCGGGTCGCCGGGCAGCTCGGTGCGGTCGGTGCGGAGGTCCTCCAGATACACGGCCGCGCCCCGGCCTCCGTCCAGGACGCGGCGCTGTCCCCCGCGCCGCACCGCCGGGTCATCCTCTCCACCGCCGTCGCGGAATCCAGCTTGACCGTGCCCGGCGTACGGATCGTCGTGGACTCGGGGCTGGCCCGCGAACCCCGGGTCGACCACGCCCGGGGCCTGGGCGCGCTGGCCACCGTACGGGCGTCCCGCGCGGCCGGCCGCCAGCGCGCGGGCCGGGCCGGACGCGAGGCCCCGGGCACGGTGTACCGCTGCTGGGCCGAAGCGGAGGACGGGCGGCTGACCGCCTACCCCTCCCCCGAGATCCGGATCGCGGACCTCGCACAGTTCGCCCTCCAGGCCGCCTGCTGGGGCGACCCGGACGCGACCGGCCTGGCCCTGCTCGATCCCCCGCCGGCCGGAGCGATGGCCGCGGCGCGGGAGGTGCTGCTCGCGGTGGGCGCGGTGTCCCCGGCGGGGCGGCCGACCCCGCGCGGGCTGCGCATGGCCCGGCTCGGCCTGCACCCGCGCCTCGCCCGGGCCCTCCTCGACGGCTCCGCCGCGCTGGGGCCCCGGCGGGCGGCGGAGCTGGTGGCCCTGCTGAGCGAGGAGCCTCCGCGGGAGTACGGGGACGACCTCGCCGCGGCCTGGCGCCGGGCCCGCGCGGGGGGCGACCCGTACGGCTCCCGCTGGCGCGCGGAGGCCAAGCGCCTGGAGCGCGCTGCGGCGGAAGGCGGCCCTGCGGGGCTATCCGACGACGCCGCCGCCGGGCTCGTGGCAGCCCTGGCGTTCCCTGAGCGCGTGGCGAAGGCCAAGGGCCAGGGGGCCTTCCTCATGGCCTCCGGGACCGGCGCCGAACTCGGCGAGGGGTCACCGCTGCGCAGCGCGCCCTGGCTGGCCGTCGCCGTGGCCGACAGGTCCCCGCACTCCGCGTCCGCCCGCGTCCGGCTGGCCGCGCTCCTCGACGAGGACACCGCCCGGGCCGCCGCCTCCCACCTGCTGCGCTCCGGCGAGGAGGTGCACTGGGAGGACGGCGACCTCGTCGCCCGCTCGGTGGAACGACTCGGCGCCATCGAGCTCTCCGCACGCCCCCTGCGCGACCCCGACCGGGCACTCGTCAGGGCCGCGCTCCTCGACGGGCTCCGCGTCGAGGGGCTCGGCCTCCTGCGCTGGACCCCGGACGCGCAGGCGCTCCGGGCCCGGCTCGGCTTCCTGCACCGCACGCTCGGCCCGCCCTGGCCCGAGGTGGCGGATGACGGGGAGCTGCTGGAGCGGGCCGACGACTGGCTGGAGCCCGAGCTGTCGCGGGCCCGCCGCCGTGGCGACCTCGCGCGGATCGACGCCGGCCAGGCGCTGAACCGGCTGCTCCCCTGGGCCACCGGGGAGGCCGCCCGGCTCGACGAGCTGGCCCCGGAGCGGATCGAGGTGCCCAGCGGCTCCCGGATCCGCGTCGACTACGCCGCCGAGCACGGGCAGCCCGTCCTCGCGGTCAAGCTCCAGGAACTGTTCGGTCTGGCCGAGACGCCCCGGGTCGCGGGGGTCCCCGTACTCGTCCATCTCCTGTCGCCCGCAGGCCGGCCCGCCGCGGTCACCGCCGACCTGGCGTCCTTCTGGCGGGGCGGCTACCGCGCCGTCCGCGCCGAGCTCCGCGGCCGCTACCCCAAGCACCCGTGGCCCGAGGACCCGGCGACCGCCGAACCCACCCGGCACACCAACGCCCGGCTCAAGCGCTGAACGGCTCCCCCTCACGGGGGCGCCGGCCGCGCGCCTCCAGCCAGAGCGCGAGCCCGAAGAGCGCGAGCCCGCCGGCGGCGAGTCCGATCGGCGCGTAGGTGTGCAGCGCGAGCACCATGATCCGGTTGGACTTCACCAGGTCGACCGTGTGGTCGCTGTAGTCCTCGCGGATCTTCACGTGCCCGGCGAACACGGTGAGCTTCCCGTCGGGCGCGCTGCCCGCGATGCTCCCGCCGCGCATCTCCTGCTGGATCTCCTGCTCGGCGTTGACGGGCGCACCGGTCACCGGGTCGACCCAGAACATCGCCTTGGTCGTGTACCAGAGGCTGGTTCCGGTGGTCTGCTCGAACGTCGCCGGGTCGATGCCCTCGATCGGCATCTTCTTCGGCAGCCCGACCTTCGTCCACGGAACGGTCTGCTCGTAGTAGTAGACGTCCATGCCCTTGAACGTGCGCGGCCCCACGTAGTGGATGGGCGAGGACGTGCGGGTCTGCGCGTCGAAGTAGAGGTAGTCGCGCGGCTCGGTGAAGAACGGCCACTTGAACTCGATGCCCTCGCGCTTGACCGGGTCCCCGTCCACCGCCTCGCCGGTGGCGTGCACCGGGTCCTGGCTGTGGGCGTCGAAGATGTAGCGCTCGGGGATCTGGGAGACCATCTTCCCGTCCGCGTCCATGATGTGGGTCAGCGTGTCCCAGACCACGACGTCCTTGCCGGCGCTGGCCTCGATCTCCTTCGACGCCTCCACGTTGCCCTTGAGGGTCTGGACGATGGTGACCTTGGCGACCTTCTTGGGCTGCATGGTGGTGTAGTCGATGAGCGTCGCGTCCTTCGCCTCCAGCACCATCTCCTGGTACTGGCTCGGCGGGATCTTCGCGAGCTTCGGATACGCGTACCAGCGCAGCAGTGGCGCGAGGGCGGCACAGAACACGGCTACGGCTAGCAGGACGAGGCTTGCTCTGCGTCGCATGGCCGGGCCCTCCTCTACTTTCCGGGCGCGGCGGGCGCGGTGGTGAGCAGGGGCTTCGGTGAGGTCTTGCCTTCCGGCGCCCCCGTCGCCGTGACGGCGAAGACGAGGAGCACCGCGAGGACGAGACCGCTGGCGGCGGCGACGAATGCGCGCATGCCGGGGCCTCCGGAATCTGATTGGTCGTCAGGGCGGTGGCACCGTAGCAATGCGGGTGACAGATGAGAACCGTTTGCGCCACTGCTGCCGCAGGGACCCGGGCCGGGCGGGGTCATGCCGGTGCACCGCCCCCGCTCAAGGGGCGGGGGCGGTGCGTGTCAGGGGCGTCAGAGGCGTCAGGGGGCCGGCGTGGGCCCCGGAGCGGCGGCGGACGCAGACGGTGACGGCTTGGGCGACGGCTTGGGCTTGGGCGTCGGCGACGGGGAGACCGAAGCGGTGGGCTTCGGAGTGGGCTCGGACGTCGGCGACGGGGTCGGCGTCGGGCTCGGGGTGGGCTTCGGACTCGGGGTCGGGCTCGGCGTGGGCGTCGGACTCGGCGTGGGCGTCGGACTCGGCGTCGGCGTCGGGCTTGGAGTAGGCGTCGGGCTGGGAGTCGGCGTCGGCGAAGGTGTGGGCGTAGGACTCGGAGTCGGCGTCGGCGAAGGTGTGGGCGTAGGACTCGGAGTCGGCGTCGGCGAAGGCGTGGGCGTCGGAGTCGGCTTCGGCGAAGGCGTGGGCGTCGGCTTCGGCGAAGGCGTGGGCGTGGGCGTCGGCTTCGGCGAAGGCGTGGGCGTGGGCGTCGGCTTCGGCGAAGGCGTGGGCGTCGGCTTCGGGGTTGTCACCACGGGGGTGCCGTTGCCACCGGTACCGGTACCGGTGCCACGGCCGTCCGGGACCTCGTGCGCGCCCTTCAGGTAGTACGTGAACCACGACCGCACCGTCCGCAGGTACGCGGCGGAGTGGTTGTACGACAGCACGGCCCGGTCCAGATCCGCGTCCACCCGCAGGTCACGCGTACCGGCGCACAGGTAGCGGCCCGCCGCGAGCGCGGCGTCGTGCACGTTGTTGGGGTCGCGCCGGCCGTCGCCGTTGGCGTCCTGGCCCCACGAGGCCCACGTGGACGGGATGAACTGCATCGGCCCGATCGCCCGGTCGTAGCGGGTGTCCCCGTCGTAGGCCCCGTTGTCGGTGTCCGGGATGTTCGCGAAGCCGTTGCCGTCGAGCACGGGCCCCCGGATCGGCCGCAGTGTCGTACCGGAGGCGTCGACCTGGCCGCCGCGTGCCTGACCGGACTCGACCTTGCCGATCGCCGCGAGGAGCTGCCAGCGCAGTCCGCATCCGGGGTCGTTCCGCCCGACCGCCTGCTCCGCGTTCCGGTACGCGGCGAGCACGCTCGCCGGTATGCCCTGCGCACCCTCGGCCCCGCCCATGGCCACGGGCTCGTTGCGCGGCCCCGGGTCCACGGCGGCCGGCGCCACGGGAGGCGGCGTCGCCCCGTCCTCGGGGAGCAGCACGGCCGGCGGTTCGGGGCTCACCAGCGGCGGCAGCGCGGTGAAGTAGGAGCCGTCGCCTGCGGAGCCCTCGGGCGCGGGCGCGGGTTCCGCGACCGCGGCCGCGTCGGCGCCGGCCGCGAGCGGTCCTTGCGAGGCGGTCAGCACGGCGGCCACGAGAGCGGAGACGAGCACGGCGGCCCCGCCCTTGCGCACCACCCGGCCGAACCGCGCGGGTATCGTCGCGGACGCGCCTGCCGGTATTCGAATCCGAGCCGTCATGAACCGGACCCCCCTCCCCCTCGACGTCCGCGTGACCCTACGTCAACTCGCTGAACAGGGCACGCATCGCGGGCGGGAATTCACGATTTCCTCATGAGTTCCGCAGGCCACCCATACTGGATGCACCGGGCGCCCGCACCGGTCGATGAGCCGAGCCACACGAGACAAGGTCCCATGCCGTTCACTCTCAGCCACGCGGCCGCCGTGCTTCCGGCCATCCGCCGGTCCGGTCGTGCGCGCGGCCCCCTCGTCGGATCGGCCCTGGTCCTCGGGTCGTTCGCTCCGGACACCCTCTACTTCGTCGACATCGTGGTGCCGGGCCTCAGGCCGTACAGCACCTTCACGCACTCCCTGCCCGGCGTACTGACCGCCGACGCGGCCCTGACCGCCGTCCTCGCGGCGTGCTGGCTGCTGCTGCGCGAGCCGCTGGTCGCGCTCCTGCCCCGCGGCCGGCAGGGCAGGGTGTACGCCTTCGTCCGGGGGGAGGAATGGCGCGGGCGCCGACTGCCCGCGCTGGCCGTCTGGTTCTACCTCTCGGCGGCCATCGGCTCCCTGACGCACATGGTGTGGGACTCCTTCACGCACGTCGACCGCTTCGGGACGCGCATCCTGCCGGAGCTGGGCGAGCCGCTCGCCCTCGGTCTGCCCCTCTACTCCTACCTGCAGTACGGGACTTCGGCGCTCGCGGCCTGCTTCCTGGTCTGGTTCGCGGCGACCGCGCTGCGCCGGCTGCCGCACTCGCCCGCCCCCGCGTCCGTCCCGGTGCTCGGCCGGGCCGGGGTGTGGGGCGCGCTCGCGCTGCTCCTGGTCTGCGTGGCGGTCGGGGTCACCGTCCGCGTGCTGCGCTTCTTCACCTACTTCGACCGGATCCGCACACCGCTCGACATCATCCCGACCGTCTGTTTCGGCGCGGGCGGCGGTCTCGCCGTGGGGCTGCTGCTGTACGCGGTCCTCGTGCGCCTGCGCCACCGGCGGGTCCGCGACCTCACGTCCGCGGACACGGACGCCGACGCGGACGCGGACACGAGAACGCCCGTCCCCACCCGGTAGGCGGGAACGGGCGCTGCCCGGATCACGGGTGCGGGCGATCAGTGCGCGGCGGACTCCCAGTCGGGGCCGACGCCCACGGACACGTCCAGCGGGGCCCGCAGGTCGACGGCGGCGGCCATCTCACGGCGCACCAGCTCCTCCACCTGCTTGCGCTCTCCGGGCGCGATCTCCAGCACGATTTCGTCGTGGACCTGGAGCAGCATCCGCGACTTCAGCCCTGCCCCGGTGATCGCCTTGTCCACGCGCAGCATCGCGACCTTGACGATGTCGGCGGCGGTGCCCTGGATCGGTGCGTTCAGCGCCATCCGCTCGGCGGCCTCGCGGCGCTGGCGGTTGTCGCTGTTGAGGTCCGGGAGGTAGCGGCGGCGGCCGAAGACGGTGGCCGTGTAGCCGGTGGCGCGGGCCTCCTCGACGACGCGGCCCAGGTAGTCCCGGACCCCGCCGAAGCGCTCGAAGAAGGTCTCCATCAGGCCGCGGGCCTCACCGGGCTCGATGTTCAGCTGCTGGGCCAGGCCGAACGCGGAGAGCCCGTAGGCCAGGCCGTAGGACATGGCCTTGATCTTGCGCCGCATCTCGGCGTCGACCTCGGAGCGCTCGACGCCGAACACCTGGGAGGCGACCGTGGTGTGCAGGTCCTCGCCCGACTGGAAGGCTTCGAGCAGGCCCTCGTCCTCGGAGAGGTGGGCCATGACGCGCAGCTCGATCTGGCTGTAGTCGGCGGTCATGAGGGATTCGTAGCCCTCGCCGACGACGAAGCCGCGGCGGATGGCCCGGCCCTCGTCCGTGCGCACCGGCACGTTCTGCAGGTTGGGGTCGGTGGAGGACAGCCGGCCGGTCGCGGCGACGGTCTGGCTGAAGCTGGTGTGCACCCGGCCGTCGGCGGCGATCATCTTGATCAGGCCCTCGACGGTGACGCGCAGCTTGGCCTGCTCCCGGTGGCGGAGCATGATCACGGGCAGTTCGTGGTCGGTCTGGGTGGCCAGCCAGGCGAGCGCGTCGGCGTCCGTGGTGTAGCCGGTCTTGGTCTTCTTCGTCTTCGGCAGGTCCAGCTCACCGAAGAAGACCTCCTGGAGCTGCTTGGGCGAGCCGAGGTTGAACTCGTGGCCCACCGCCGCGTGCGCCTCCTTCACCGCCTGCTGCACGGCCGCGGCGAACTGCTGCTCCATCGCTTCGAGGTGGCTCCGGTCGACGGCGATGCCGGCCCGCTCCAGGCGGGCCAGCAGCTCGGAGGTGGGCAGCTCCATGTCGTGGAGCAGTTCGGCCGCGCCCACCTCGGGCAGCTTCACCGCGAAGGCGTCGCCGAGGTCCAGGACGGCGCGGGCCTGCGCCATCAGGGCCTCCGCCTCGGCGGTGTCGTCGGCGCCGAAGGAGAGCTGCCCGTCGGCGGCGGCGGGCGCCAGCTCGCGGTGCAGGTATTCCTGGGAGAGCACGTCCAGCGCGAAGGAGCGGCGGCCCGGCTTGACCAGGTAGGCGGCGAGCGCGGTGTCCATGGCGACGCCGGCCAGGGTCCAGCCGTGCTCGGGGAAGACCCGCATCAGGGCCTTGGCGTTGTGCACGACCTTGTGCCGGGCGGCGTCGGCGGCCCAGGCGGCGAAGGCCCGCTCGTCGGCCTCGTCCAGCGCGGACGGCTCGAACCAGGCGGCGGCTCCCCCGGCCGAGGCCAGCGCGATCTCGGAGACGTTGCCGGTGCCGAGCGCCCAGCTGTCGACGGTGGAGATCCCGAGCGGGGCGCCCGCGTGGCTCTCCAGCCACGGCGCGAGCTCGCCGGCGCCGATGACGGAGCCGTCCAGCTCCACGGCGGCGGCCGCCGGGGCGGGGGCCTCCTCCTCGGCGGCGCCCGGGTCGACGGCGAGCAGTCGCTCGCGCAGGGAGGCGTTGCGGATCTCCAGTACGTCCAGGACTCCGGTGACGGCGGTCCGGTCGTAGGGGGCGCGGCCCAGGTCGGCGGGGGTCTTGGGCAGGGCTACGTCCTTGACCATCTCGGTCAGGACCCGGTTGAGCTTCACGGCGTCCAGGTGGTCGCGGAAGTTCTGCCCGGCCTTGCCCTTGACCTCCTCGGCGCGCTCGACGAGCTCCGCGAACGACCCGAACTGGGTGATCCACTTGGCTGCGGTCTTCTCGCCGACGCCCGGGATGCCGGGGAGGTTGTCGGACGGGTCGCCGCGCAGCGCCGCGAAGTCCGGGTACTGCTGGGGGGTGAGTCCGTACTTCTCTTCGACCTTCTCCGGGGTGAAGCGGGTCAGCTCGGAGACGCCCTTGGTGGGGTAGAGCACGGTGGTGTGCTCGGAGACGAGCTGGAAGGAATCCCGGTCACCGGTGACGATCAGCACGTCGAAGCCGAGGGCCTCGGCCTGGGTGGCGAGCGTCGCGATCACGTCGTCGGCCTCGAAGCCGTCGACGGCGAAGCGCGGCACGCTCATCGCGTCGAGGAGCTCGCCGATCAGCTCCACCTGCCCCTTGAACTCGTCGGGGGTCTTGGAGCGGTTCGCCTTGTACTCGGGGAACTCCTCCGAGCGCCACGTCTTGCGGGACACGTCGAACGCCACCGCGAAGTGCGTGGGCGCCTCGTCGCGCAGCGTGTTCGCCAGCATCGACGCGAACCCGTAGATGGCGTTGGTCGGCTGCCCCGTCGCGGTGGTGAAGTTCTCCGCGGGGAGCGCGAAGAACGCCCTGTACGCCAGGGAGTGCCCGTCCATGAGCATCAGGCGGGGGCGGTCCGCTGCGGTCGGCTGGTCGGTCTTCTTCGATGCTGAATCTGCCACGCCCCCGATCCTAGGCGCCCCCACTGACAAATCCGGACGGGCTGCGCGCCGGGCCCCGGAGACAGGACACAGAGGCGGGGCACGGCAGCGGGACACGGAGGCGGGGCAAATCCGGCGTCGGCGCCCCGGGCCGGGCGTGACAGGATCGGATGTGTACGAAGAAGACTGCTCAAAGGGGAGCGACATGGCCACCAAGCCGCCCGCAGGTGATCCGGTACAGGACGCTCCACAGGTAGCGCCTCCCCAACACGCGGCCGCCGGCCTGCCCGCGATCGGGCACACCCTGAGGATCGCGCAGGAGCAGATGGGCCTGGCCCGTACCGCCCGCACCCTCCTCAAGGTCAACCAGAAGAACGGCTTCGACTGCCCGGGCTGCGCCTGGCCCGAGGGCGAGAAGCGGCACACCGCCGAGTTCTGCGAGAACGGCGCCAAGGCCGTCGCGGAGGAGGCCACCCTGCGCCGGGTCACCCCCGCGTTCTTCGCCGCGCACCCGCTGGCCGACCTCGCGGGCCGCTCCGGCTACTGGCTGGGCCAGCAGGGCCGGATCACCCAGCCGATGCTCATGGAGGCGGGCGGCGACCGCTACGAGCCCGTCAGCTGGGAGCGCGCCTTCGCGATCATCGCGGAGGAGCTCAAGGCCCTGGACTCCCCCGACGAGGCCCTCTTCTACACCTCGGGCCGCACCAGCAACGAAGCGGCCTTCCTCTTCCAGCTGTTCGTCCGCGAGTTCGGCACCAACAACCTCCCCGACTGCTCGAACATGTGCCACGAGTCCTCGGGCTCCGCGCTGAACGAGACGATCGGCGTCGGCAAGGGCAGCGTCTCCCTCGAAGACCTCCACCAGGCCGACCTGATCATCGTCGCCGGGCAGAACCCGGGCACCAACCACCCGCGCATGCTCTCCGCCCTGGAGAAGGCCAAGTCCGCCGGCGCGAAGATCATCTCGGTGAATCCGCTGCCCGAGGCCGGCATGGAGCGGTTCAAGAACCCGCAGACCCCCCTCGGCATGCTCAAGGGCACCGCCCTCAACGACCTGTTCCTCCAGATCCGCATCGGCGGCGACCAGGCCCTCTTCCGCCTCCTGAACAAGCTGGTCATCGAGGCGGGCGGCGCCACCGACGAGGAGTTCATCCGCGAACACACCCACGGCTACGAGGAGTTCGCGGCCGCCGCCAAGGACACCGACTGGGACGCCACCCTCACCGCCACCGGCCTGACCCGCCCCGACATCGAGCGCGCCCTGGCCATGATCCTGGCCTCGAAGCGCACCATCGTCTGCTGGGCCATGGGCCTGACCCAGCACAAGCACTCCGTCGCCACCATCCGCGAGGTCGTCAACCTGCTGCTCCTGCGCGGCAACATCGGCCGCCCCGGCGCCGGCGTCTGCCCCGTCCGCGGCCACTCCAACGTCCAGGGCGACCGCACCATGGGGATCTTCGAGCGCCCCGCGCCCGCCTTCCTCGACGCACTCGACCGCGAATTCCAGATCACCTCGCCCCGCAAGCACGGCTTCGACGTGGTCCGCTCCATCCAGGCCCTGCGCGACGGCGAGGCCAAGGTCCTCTTCGCCATGGGCGGCAACTTCGTCGGCGCCACCCCCGACACCGAGGTCACCGAAGCCGCGATCCGCCGCGCCTCCCTGACCGTGCACGTCTCCACCAAGCTCAACCGCTCGCACGCGGTCACCGGCAAGCGCGCCCTGATCCTGCCCACCCTCGGCCGCACCGACAAGGACGTCCAGGCCGGCGCACCCGGCAAGAAGGGCACGGCGCAGTTCGTGACCGTCGAAGACTCCATGGGCATGGTCCACTCCTCCCGCGGCAACCTCGCCCCCGCCTCCCCGCACCTGCTCTCCGAGCCCGCGATCGTGGCCCGCATGGCACGCGCCGTCCTCGGCGAGGCCTCCAAGACCCCGTGGGAGGAGTTCGAGCGGGACTACGCCGCCATCCGCGACCGGATCTCCCGCGTCGTCCCCGGCTTCGAGGACTTCAACGCCCGCGTCGCCCGCCCCGGCGGCTTCCAGCTCCCGCACGCCCCGCGCGACGAGCGCCGCTTCCCCACGAAGACCGGCAAGGCGAACTTCACCGCCGCCCCCGTCGAGTACCCGCACCTCCCGGCGGGACGCCTGCTCCTGCAGACCCTGCGCAGCCACGACCAGTACAACACCACCATCTACGGCCTCGACGACCGCTACCGCGGGATCACCGGCGGCCGCCGCGTCGTCATGGTCAACCCCGAGGACGCCGCCGAGCTCGGGCTCGCCGACGGCTCGTACACCGACCTCGTCGGCGAGTGGCGCGACGGCGTCGAGCGGCGCGCCCCCGGCTTCCGCGTCGTGCACTACCCGACCGCCCGCGGCTGCGCCGCCGCCTACTACCCCGAGACCAACGTGCTGGTGCCCCTCGACTCCACGGCGGACACCAGCAATACCCCGGCGAGCAAGTCCGTCGTCGTGCGCTTCGAGCCGGCCTGATAGAACGACCCGAGGACAAGATGGTTAACGAGCGTTGACGAACGGAGTCGGCCCATGGGCGAGCAGCAGCACGCGGTGAAGTTCCCGCAGGAGGTCCTCGACGAGTACACGGCCCTGGGCATCGACCTGCCCGCGCTGTTCTCGGCGGGCGACCTCGGCAAGCGGATGGACATCCGCATCCTCGAAGCGTCCGCCGAGCGCGTCGTCGCCACCATGCCCGTCGAGGGCAACACCCAGCCGTACGGACTCCTCCACGGCGGGGCCTCCGCCGTCCTCGCCGAGACCCTCGGCTCGGTCGGCGCGATGATGCACGGCGGCATCACCAAGGTCGCCGTCGGCGTCGACCTGAACTGCACCCACCACCGCGGCGCCCGGTCCGGCCTGGTCACCGGCGTCGCCACCCCCGTGCACCGGGGCCGCTCCACCGCCACCTACGAGGTGGTCATCACGGACGAACAGGACCGCCGGGTCTGCACCGCCCGCCTGACCTGCCTGCTGCGCGACGCGAACCCGCAACAGGACGGCAACAACTAGCCGTTGCCCTCCCAGCGGCGCCGGTCTAGCGTTCCCGCATGGGATCCGGACCGGCGCCGCTGCGCGCCCTGGCCGC
>NZ_JBEXPT010000127.1:0-18899 GCF_040612195.1 Streptomyces sp. NPDC006450
CGCGGGCCACGGCGTCGAGGACGGCGACGGCCGACCGGAAGGCGGGGAACCGCTCGTGGACGTCACGCATCATGCCGGGCCGCTGGCTGCCCTGAACGTCCGGGAGCATTCCACGGCCGGCCGGGACCCCGAGGAGCTCGCCGCCCGGCTGATCCCGCGCGCCGCCGGGATCGCCGAGGACCCCGGCCGGCTCCTGGACGAGCTGCGGCGCGAGCTCACCGACAGCGACCGCATGATCGTCGCGGACGCGGGGCTGCGGGCCATGCTGCTGCGCAATTACCGCGAGGGGGTCCGCACCTCCGCCTACGGCTGGATCGACGACGCCATCGCCTTCAGCAGCCCCTGGGGCTTCGACCCGGCCGACATCCGCTGCCCGGTGCTGATCTGGCACGGCGAGCTCGACGTGTTCTCCCCCGTGGGCCACTCCCGCTGGCTGGCCAGCCGCATCCCGGGCGCCACCACGAACATCGACCCGGCCGCCGCGCACTTCGCGGCGCTGCGCGCCCTGCCCGACGTACTGACATGGCTGCTCAGGGAGGTGCCCGCGCCTCCCGTCAACGAGCAGCAGCCGGCGTAGGAGGGGGCCGGGAGGCTCCGGATCGGGAAATGGATCTTGCCCTCGGGCAAACGGCCGGCGCGGAAGCCCGCCGCATTCGTTCACCCATGCCACGGGCGCGTGATCGTTCGTCACATTCGTTCGACCGAGAGGTCACATTGTGAGAACCCGCGTCCAGGTTTAGCGAGCCGATGGGCACATGGGCAGGTAAAGTCCGCGCCAGGCACTGGCTCTCCTCGCCAATGTCCTTCCCCATTCCCCATGACCTCCCCGAGGACGGCGTCATGAACACCTCCGCAACCCACCCGGCCAGCACCGTCACGGCCACCCGCGTCCCGCTCGACCGGATCGACGTCCGCGGTGCGCGCGCGGCCGCGACCCTGGGCCGCGTCCTCCCGACGGAATCCGGCCGAAAGGTTCAGACGCCCATCTTCAACTCTGCACTCTGACCCGGAAGTCAGCGCTCTAGACTGGTGGAATGACCGGCCTGATCGCTTTTCGCGAGATCGTCCTGAAAGTTCACAGCAGATGCGATCTCGCTTGTGATCATTGCTATGTCTACGAACACGCAGATCAGAGCTGGCGCGCCCGGCCCAAAGTGATCTCCCCCGAGGTGATTTCACAGACCGCGTCGCGGCTCGCCGAACACGCAAGGACACACGCACTCCCCTCCGTCACGGTCATCCTTCACGGAGGGGAACCGCTTCTCGCGGGCCCCGCCCGCCTCCGGCTCGTGTGCGAGGAATTCACCCGCGCCCTCGACGGGGTCTCCGCCCTCGACCTGCGCATGCACACCAACGGCTTGCAGCTCAGCCCCCGTTACCTGGACCTCTTCGCGGAGTTCGGCGTCAGCGTCAGCGTCTCCCTCGACGGGGACCGTGCGGCGAACGACCGCCACCGGCGCTTCGCCGACGGACGCACCAGCCATCCCCTGGTCCTCGCCGCCGTGGACCTCCTGCGCACCGAGCCCTACCGCCACCTCTACCAGGGCCTGCTCTGCACCGTCGACGTGGCCAACGATCCCGTGGCCGTCCTCGACGCCCTGGTCGAACTGGCCCCGCCGCGCGTGGACTTCCTCCTCCCGCACGCCACCTGGCAGACGCCCCCGGTCCGTCCCGACGAGGCCCCCGACACCTACGCGCGCTGGCTGCTGCGGGTCTTCGACCACTGGGAGCACCGCGGACGCCCGGTCCCCGTACGGCTCTTCGACTCGCTGTTCTCGACCCTGGCCGGCGGTCCGAGCCTCACGGAGTCCCTGGGCCTCGCGCCCACTGATCTCGTGGTCGTGGAGACCGATGGAAATCTGGAACAGGTCGACTCCCTGAAAAGTGCCTTCGAGGGAGCCGCGGCCACCGGTTTCAACGTCTTCGACCACGCCTTCGACCTGGTGGCGGCCCATCCCGGGGTCCGCGCCCGGCAACTGGGCCTGGCCGGCGTCAGCGATACGTGCCGCCGCTGCCCCGTCGTACGTTCGTGCGGCGGCGGGCTCTACACGCACCGCTACAGGGCCGATCCCGCCGACCCGTCCGGAACGGGGACCGCCGCGGACTTCGACAACCCCTCCGTCTACTGCACCGACCTGCGCGAGCTCGTCGACGGCGTGGAGGGGCGTACGAGTGCCCGCGCGAGCGCGCCGGAACTCTCCGACCCGGCCGAGCTGGCCGGCTCCCAGGAGCAGCTCACCAGAGACCTGCTCGCCCTCTTGAACGACCGCCGCACGAGTGATTCCGACTGGGAGCGGGCCTGGCGGGTGCTGGGCTCCGTGGAGCGGGCCGGGCAGGCCGGCGCGGACGCGCTGGACGCCGTACTGGCCCACCCCTTCACCCGGACCTGGATCATGGCCTGCCTCGATCCCGCGGCCCAGGGACGCCCCGATGCCCCGCGGGCGGCCCGCCGGCTGACCGCGCTGGCCGCCGCCGCCGTCCTGCGCGGCGGGCTCGACCTGCCCGCCGAGGTCGTCTACCGGGACGGCGAGGTGTACCTGCCGACGCTCGGCCTGCTGCGCCTGGGCGAGCCCGGCACCGAGGGCCGGGCCACGCTGCACGCCGCGGACGGGGGGTACGCCGTCCGCGAGGAGGGCCGCCCCGAGCACCGCTTCGGGCCCGCGTCGGGTGACGCGCGCTGGCAGCCCGTACGCACCTGGTCCCCGGGACCGGACGAGGCCCCCGTGGCGCTGGAGGACCTGGATCCGCACCGCAACTGCTTCGCCCGCCCGCCCCGGCTGCGGCTGGGCGCCGGGGAGGCCGAGGAGTGGCGGGAGCGCCTCGACGCGGCGTGGGCGCTGCTGCACGCCTCGGTGCCCGAGTTCGCGCGGGAGGCCGCCACGGGACTGACCACGCTGACCCCGCTCGCGGGCGGTCCCCGGGCCCGCGGCTGGGGCGAGGCCGGGCGGCACGGTCCGGGCGCGCTCGGAGTGCCGTACGTGGCCGGGGTGGCGGAGACGGCGCTCGCGCTGCTGACCGGGCGGCGGCGGGCCGGGCTCCAGGCGCTGACCGAGGTGGCCGATCTGTACGCCCTGGACGGGGAGTGGCAGCACCCCTCGCCGTGGCGGGAGCGCCCGGTCCCGGTGTCCAGGCTGCTGGCCGACGTCCACGAGCGGGTGGCCGTGGAGGCCTACCGGCGCGCGACCGCCGCCGCGGAGCCGGGCGGGCTGGACCGGATCAACCGGGCGCTGGACCGGCTGTCGGGGGCGGCCGAGCTGACGACCACCGGAAAGCGGCTCGTGGAGCGGCTCCGCTGGGAACTGAAGGCGGTCGACGCATGACCGGCCCGCCGGGCCCCGGGGAAGCCGGCCGACTCCCCCACCCCGGCCCCGAGGACCCCGACGACCCCACCGGACTCGCCGGCTCCGTCGGCCCCATGCATGCGATCGGCGTCCGCCCCGGCATGCGCCTCCTGGTGCACGCCTCGCTCGGCGGAACCGGACTGCGCGCCGAGGAGCTGCGCGACGCCCTCCTCGCCGTCGTCGGCCCGCGCGGCACCCTCGCGGCGCCGGCCTTCACCCCGCAGAACTCCAAGACCTCCACCGCGCACCTGGCACGGATCGCGGGCCTCTCCGAAGGGGCCGTACGGGACTTCCGCGCACGGATGCCCGCCTTCGACCCGGCGCACACCCCGAGCCACGGCATGGGGGTCCTCGCGGAAGCGGTGCGCACCGCCCCGGGAGCGGCGCGCAGCGGGCATCCGCAGACCTCTTTCGCCGCGGTCGGCGAAGGGGCCCGGGAACTGTGTGCGGACCATCCGCTGACCAGCCATTTGGGCGAGGAATCACCCCTGGGAAAGATGTGCGGCAAGGGATGGAGGGTGCTCATGATCAATGTGGGATTTTCCTCCTGCACCGCTTTTCATCTCGCGGAGTATCGAATTCCGAAGCCCCCCTTGCGCATGTACGAGTGTGTGGTGAAGGTGAACCATCCGGGCCTTCCGGGGCGGCAGCCCGGACGGCCCGAGGGGGAAGGGTGGACCGCGTACGAGGACATCGCGCTGGATGACAGCGATTTCGCCGAGATCGGCAAGGCGTTCCCCGAAGACCGGATACGCCGGGGGCGGATCGGCGGAGCATCGACCATGCTCTTCGCCCTTCCGCATGCCGTCGATCACGCGCTTGAATGGATGACCGAAAACAGACGCTGATTGACTGAACGATGAGGGGATGTGGCGGAGCAGCTCCGGAATGATGTTTCTTCGCTCGCATCTTCGGGACGGGGGTCGTGTGCCCGCATCAGTGCAGCCGTACTTTTTTCTCAGTTATGCGCATACACCGAGGTTCGGTGCGGGAGGACCGGACCCGGACATGTGGGTGGAGCGGCTTTTCCGCGATCTCTGCAGCCACGTCATGGCGCTGACGAATCTGCCCGCGGGAGCCGAGGCCGGTTTCATGGACCGGGAGATACGCAGCGGTGAGGGCTGGTCGGAGCGGCTCGGGGCGGCACTCGCCACCTGCCGGGTCTTCGTCCCCCTGTTCTCACCCCGCTACTTCGCCAGCGAAATGTGCGGGAAGGAGTGGTTCGCCTTCGCGCAGCGCACCATCCACCACGTGGCGCTCAGCAACCAGCCGGCCGAAGCCATCGTGCCCGCGTTATGGGTACCGGTACCCCCCTCCCACCTACCGCTTCCCGCCGAGCGGCTGCAGTTCAACCACAACACCTTCGGCGAGCGGTACGTCACCGACGGGCTCTACGGGCTGATCAAACTGCGCGGCTACGCCGAGCAGTACGAGAGCGCCGTGTACGAACTCGCCAAACGGATCGTCCGGGTCGCCGAGACCGTGCGGCTCGATCCGATCCGGCCGCTCGACTACCGGCTGGTGCCCAGCGCCTTCGGCTCTCCGAGCAGCACCGCCCGCACCCTGCACGTCACCGTGGCCGCCTCCTCCCGGCACGATCTGCCGGAGGGCCGCAGCCCCGAGTACTACGGGGACAGCGCGCTGGAGTGGAACCCGTACCACCCGGTCTCCCAGCGGCCCATCGCCTACGTGGCCGAGGACCTGGTCCGCAATCTCAACTACCAGACGACGGTGGGCTCGTTCGACGACGAGGCCGGGCACTTCGACTCCAAACAGCCGCCGACACGGCCCGAGATCCTCATCGTGGACCGGTGGGCGGTCGAGGACGAGCAGCGCCGCCAGCGCCTGGCGGCCTTCGACCAGGAGTCCCGGCCGTGGATCAACGTGGTCGTGCCGTGGAACCGGTACGACCACCAGAGCCGGGCCAAGGAGGGCGAGTTGGCCCACCGGCTCGAGGAGACCATGCCCGTCAAGATGAGCCAGGGCCGGGCCGCCTGCCGGGCCGCGGCCAACGGCGTGGCCAACATGGAGACGCTCGGGCAGATCCTGCCGCAGGTGGTGGAGGCCGCCGCCCAGCAGTTCCTCAGACACGCCCAGGTCTATCCGCCGGCCGGCAGCCCCGTGGCCGGCACCGAACGGCCCCGGCTGCTCGGGCCGATGGGGATGAACGGGCCGCCGGCCCCGCCGCCCGCCCCCTTCCCGCCCACCGTGGGCGATACGGGCGACGGGCCCGGCCGGCACGACGGGCACGACGGGCACGACGTCAACAACGACAACGACCGGGGGGACGCGGATGACATCGAGTCGTGACAGCCAGAGCCGTGACAGCCAGCACAGCAGCCGTGACGAGCACCGCGAGGGACGCATCGTCACCTTCTACTCCTACAAGGGCGGCACGGGCCGCACGATGGCGCTGGCCAACACCGCCTGGATCCTCGCGGCCAACGGCAAGCGGGTCCTCGCCGTGGACTGGGACCTGGAGGCTCCCGGCCTGCACCGCTTCTTCCACCCGTTCCTGGACCCCTCCACCCTCGGTGCCACGACCGGTGTCATCGACCTGATCAGCGAGTACGCGTGGGCGGCGACCAGCCCGGTCCAGCGCGCCGACGACTGGCACAAGGACTACGCGCGGATCCAGCCGCACGCCGTCTCGCTGACTCCCGAGACCCTCGGCTGGGAGTTCCCCGACGGCGGGACCCTCGACTTCGTCTCGGCGGGCCGCCAGAACCGCGAGTACTCGGCGACCGTCTCGACCTTCGACTGGGACAACTTCTACGACCGGCTCGGCGGCGGTCTCTTCTTCGACGCCTTACGGGCGGACATGAAGCGGAACTACGACTACGTCCTGATCGACAGCCGCACCGGCCTCTCCGACATAGCCGACATCTGCACGGTCCACCTGCCCGACGTCCTGGTCGACTGCTTCACCCTGTCCGACCAGTCCATCGACGGCGCGGCCTCCGTGGCCCGGCAGATCGACGAGCGGTTCAACGACCGCGGCATCAAGATCTACCCGGTCCCCATGCGCATCGACGAGGGCGAGAAGGAGAAGGCCGACGCCGGCCGCGCCCTGGCCCGGATCAAGTTCGACCGCTTCCCCAACGGCCTGATCGGGGACGACCTCACCTCCTACTGGGGCGCGGTGGAGATCCCCTACCGCCCGTACTACGCCTACGAGGAGACCCTGGCCACCTTCGGGGACGAGGCCGGGCTCACCAACTCCCTGCTCTCCGCGTTCGAACGGCTCACCACCGTCGTCACCGAGGGCGACGTCACCTCGATGCCGGCCATCGGCGAGGAGGTGCGCCTGCGCATCCGGGACGCCTTCACCCGGCGCCGCCCCGCCCTGCCCGCGGACCTCTTCCTCTCCTACGTCGCCGAGAACCGCATGTGGGCCGACTGGATCGAATCGGTGCTCACCCGGGCCGGCTTCCGGGTCGTCCCCCGGGACGTCTCCGCCGAGCGGACCCCGGCCTCCACCGGCGGGGACACCCTGGGCGGTACGGGGATCAGCGTCGACACCGCCGCGCGGACGGTGGTGCTGCTCTCCAGCGCCTACCTCAAGTCCGCCCGCGCGGTGGACGTGTGGGAGCGGGCCGCCGCCGAGGACCCGACCGGGGGTCGGCGCCAGCTGGTGCCGCTGCGGGTGGGCGACGTACGCCTGTCCACCCCGTACATCGACCGCAATCCGGTGGACCTGTTCCGCCTCGACGAGGTGCACGCCACGACCGCGCTGCTGCGCGCGGTGGAACGGCCGATGGCGCTGCCCGACACCGTGGCCAGTGCCTCCACGCCCGGACCCCGCTTCCCGGGGACGGTCCCGAAGATCTGGAACGCGCCGCCCCGCAACCCCGGTTTCACCGGCCGTTCCATCGTGCTGGAGCGGATGCGCGACCAGCTCGGCGGCGGCATATCCGTGGTGCTGCCGCAGCCGCAGACGCTGTTCGGGCTCGGCGGCGTCGGCAAGACGCAGGTGGCGCTGGAGTACGTCCACCGCTTCATGGCCGACTACGACCTGGTCTGGTGGATCTCCGCCGAGCAGACCGACGACGTGGTCGCGGCCCTCGCGGAACTGGCCGTACGCCTCGGCGCGCAGACCGGCGAGGACATGTCGGCCGCCTCCCAGGAGGCGATCGACCTGCTGCGGCGCGGGGTGCCCTCCTCGCGCTGGCTGCTGGTCTTCGACAACGCCGACGATCCCGAGACGCTCAAGCGGTACTTCCCGCCGGGCGGCCCGGGGCACGTGCTGGTCACCTCCCGCAACCAGTCCTGGTCCCAGTACGGCGACGCCCTCCCGGTGGACGTGTTCCTGCGCGAGGAGTCCATCGAGCACCTCCAGCGCCGGGCCCCCGGGCTGAACAAGGAGGACGCCGAACAGGTGGCCGTCGCGGTCGGCGACCTGCCGCTGGCCGTCGAGCAGGCGGGCGCCTGGATCGCGGAGACCGCGACCCCGGTGTCCGCGTACATCGAGCAGCTGGCCCAGCAGGCCGCGCGCGTGCTGGCGCTGAACCAGCCTCCCGGCTACCCGGAGCCGGTGGCCGCCACCTGGAACGTCTCCATAGAACGGCTCCAGTCCCGCTCCCCCGCGGCCGTGCGGCTGCTCCAACTGTGCGCCTTCTTCGCACCCGAGCCGATCTCGGCGAACCTCCTCTACAGCAAGGAGATGATCGACGCCCTCAAGCCGTATGACTCCTCCCTCCAGGAGAAGCTCGTCCTGGGCCGCGTGATCCGGGAGATCGGCCGGTTCGCGCTGGCCAAGGTCGACCAGGTCAGCAACAGCATCCAGGTCCACCGCCTGGTGCAGGCCGTGATCCGGGCGCAGCTCTCCGAGGAGGAGCAGCGGGAGGCCCGGCACGCGGTGCACCGGATCCTGGCGGGTGCCCGGCCGGACGACGACGAGCCGATAGACAACCCGGAGACCTGGCCGCGGTTCAACACCATCTGGCCGCACCTGACCCCGTCGGAGGCCCGGTTCTGCAAGGAGCCGGAGACCCGCCGGCTGCTGATCGACCGCGTCCGCTACCTCTGGAAGCGCGGCGATTTCAAGGCCGCGTACGCGCTGGGCGAGGAGCTGCGCGAGACCTGGCGCGAGACCCTGGGCGGCGACGACCTCCAGTACCTCTACCTGCGCTTCCACCTCTCCAACATCCTGCGCTCGCAGGGGCGGTTCGTGGAGGCGATGGAGCTGGACGAGGGCACGCTGGAGCGCCAGCAGGCGGCGCTGGGCGTCTCCCACCCGCACACGTACATGACCACCAGCGGTCTGGCGATGGACCTGGGCGCACTCGGCCGCTACGGCGAGGCGATGGAGCTGGCCAACGCCGCGCACGAGGGCTTCGGGCAGATCTTCCACGAGGCCCACCCGCGCACCCTGGCGGCCGCGAACAACCTGGCGCTGAACCTGCGCATGATCGGGCAGTACGCGCGGGCCAGGGAGATCGACCAGGAGGTCTTCGACCGGCGCACCGAGGTGCTGGGCACGGACCACCCGTACACCCTGTCCTCGGCGCAGAACCTGGCGCGCGACCTGCGCGAGGTAGGCCGGTACGACGACTCGGTGCAGCTGCTGAGCCGGACGTACGAGATCTACAAGCGGACCCTGGGCCGGGCCTTCCCCGGCACCCTGTCGGCGGCCAAGAACCTGGCGGTCTCGCTGCGCAGGGCGGGCGACGTGGAGGACGCGCTGCGGCTGACGACCGCGACGCGCAACCGGTACCGGGCCAAGTACACCTCCGTCAACCCCGACCTCCTCGCCTGCGAACTCAACCTGGCCGCGGACCTGTTCGCGACGGGTGACCCGGGCGGGGCGCGGGACCTGGCCCAGGAGGTGGTGGACGAGTACGTCAAGGTGCCGGGCGAGCGGCACCCGTACACCCTGGCCGCGGTCAACAACCTCGCGGTGTTCCACTGGGGCACGGGGGCGGCGGAGACCGCCGGGGCGATGCTGCGCCAGACCATCCACCACATGCGCGAGGTACTGGGCGACAACCACCCGCACACCATCTTCGCCCACCTCAACCTGGCCAACGCGCTGGCCGACCTGGGCGATCCGGAGGGCGCTCTGGAGCTGGAGCGTCTCGCGGTGATGCGGCTGCGCGAGGCGCTGGGCGTGCACCACCCGGAGACCCTGGCGAGCTCCTCCAACATGGCGGTCAGCCTGGACATGATGGGCCGTAAGGAGGAGGCGAACCGGGTGCGGGCCGAGGCGGTGGCCGAGCTGACCCGGCTCCTCGGCGAGGACCACGGGCTGACGCGGTACGCCCGCGACGAGCGCCGGGTCCACCGGGACCTGGAGCCGCTGGCGGTGTGATCCGCGGGGGCGGCTCCCGCCGGGAGCCGCCTCCGCACCTCCCCTCCCGATGGCCACAGAACGCAGAACCAGCAGACTGGGGGGTTCGCTGTGAGTGACAGCATGACCTTTCGCAACGAGGACCTGCCGGCCCTCTTCCACCACACCGACCAGGCGGCGATCTCCCGGCAGCGGGAGTCCACCCAGGCCACCCGCGCCCAGCTGATGCTGCTCGTCGTGGCCGCCGCGATCGCCGCGCTGCCCGCGGGACCGAAGCTCGGCTCCGCGTACCTGTCCGGGCTCCTCAGCGTGCTCGCCTACGCCGGCGTGCTGGGGGTGGGCGTACGGGCCACCCGGCGCCGGGCCCGCCCGCAGTGGCAGCTCAACCGCAGCGCCGCGGAGTTCATCAAGTCGCTGGCCTGGCGGTACGCCGTGCACGGCGCTCCCTTCGGCAGCGAGGTCCCGGGCGTCGAGGAGACGTACCGGACCCGGCTGGAGGCGGGGCTGAACGAGCTGCGGAAGATGGGCTGGGAGGATCCGCGGACCTCCGGGCTGGTGCCGGAGAAGGGGGAGATCACCGGGGCGATGTTCCGGCTGCGGGGGCTCGACTACCAGGTCCGCAGGGAGACGTACGTCCGTGACCGGCTGATCGAGCAGCGCAACTGGTACCAGCGCAAGACGGAGGTGTCCCGGCGGGCGACGGCCCTGTGGTCGTGGTCGATCGTGCTGCTGACCTTGCTGGCGCTGCTGTTCGCGCTCTTCGGGGCGTTCGGCTCGGGTCCGGGGCCGGCGCTGACCGGGCTGCTGAGCGCGGCGGCGACGGCCGGCATCGCCTGGAACGAGGTGCGGCGACACCACCCGCTGATCGAGGCGCACACCCTGATCGAGCAGGACCTCTCCGCGATGATGGTCGTGATGCAGACGACGATCACCGAGACGCAGTGGGCGACCGCGGTCTACGAGACCGAGCGGTACGTTTCCCCGCAGCACACGGACTGGCTGGCCCGGCACAGCAGTTGACGGCCGGTGGCGGTTCGACGCGCCGGGCGTGGCCTCAGTCCCGGGCCACGCCCTCCCGCCAGATCACGGTGACGGGCTTCCCGAGCGCGCGGGCGTAGGCGACGATCTCGGCGGTGCCGCCGTGCCCGCGGGCGGGCAGGCCGTCCCAGACGGCGACGAGCCGGTCGCAGGAATCGGCGATGTAGGTGCCGGCCGCGTAGTAGGCCTCGTCGGTGGAGCGGGCGAAGTCCAGCCGGACCTCCTGGGCGGCCCGGTGCTTGAGCCCCAGGTACCGGTCCAGCGACCCGGTGTCCTCGAACGCTTCCTCGTAGTCCCCGCTGGGGATGACCACGGTGAGGTCGGCGCCGTACTCCAGCGCGATGGCGGCGAACAGCTGGTCCGCCCCCTCGGCGAGGCTGGAGAGGGCCTCCAACGGCCCCTCGTGGCCCCCCAGTACGGCCCGCAGGCCGTCTTCCACGTGGTCGAGCAGCTCGTCCGGGATCGACCGGTGTCCGGTCACGCCGATTCGCTTCATGCGGAAACCCGCTCCCCCCGTGGACACACGAACGCCCTGGACATCCTCCCAGAAGGCGGAAGGACGTCCAGGGGTGCGGCGGGGGCGCACGGGTCCGTGCCGCGGCCCGGGAGCAAGGCCTAGTACACGCTCACGCCGTACGCGTTGAGCGCCTCGACGACGGGCTGGAAGTACGTGGTGCCGCCCGAGGAGCAGTTGCCGCTGCCGCCGGAGGTGAGGCCGACCGCGCGGGTGCCCGAGTAGAGCGGGCCGCCGCTGTCGCCGGGCTCGGCGCAGACGTTGGTCTTGATCATCCCGTAGACGATGTCGCCGCCGCCGTAGTTCACGGTGGCGTTGAGCCCGGTCACCGTGCCGCTGTGGGTGCCGGTGGTGGAGCCGCGCCGGGTGACGGACATGCCGTTGGTGGCGTTGACGGCGCTGGTGATGTCCTGGCTGCCGACGGCGCCGGGGTGGGCGAGGGAGGTGTTGTCGTAGCGGATGAGGCCGTAGTCGTTGGTCGGGAAGCTGGATCCCACCGTCGGGCCGATGGTGGTGGTGCGGGCGGAGTTGGTCCACCAGGTGCCCGCGCCGTCGGTGCAGTGGCCGGCGGTGAGGACGTAGTAGGTGCTGCCGCTGCGGACGTTGAAGCCGACCGAACAGCGCCAGCTGGTGGCGTATTTGGCGTCGCCGCCGCTGAGCAGCTTCGTCAGTTTGCCTGGGGTGCGCTCGATGCGCAGGGCGGCCGCGTTCGCTCCGGCCTCGCTGCGGATCCTGGCGATGGCGGCCGCCGAGACGGTGGAGTCGGCGGTGACCACGAGGGTGCCGGTGGCGGGGTCGGTGTGCCAGGCGGTGCCGGCCACGTCGGCGCGCAGGACCGAGGCGCCGGCGGAGGCGAGCCGGTCGGCGCTGAAGCCGCCGTCGGCGTGCGCGGCCGTGGGGGCCGCGAGGGCGGCCACGGCGGCCATGCCGGTGGCCACGGCGAAGAGCCTGGAACGGATGACGCGCTTGATCATCACTTGTCGTCCTCCCGAGTGGGGGTCGGAGGCCCGGCGGGGTGGGGTGGTGCCGGAGCCCGTGGAGGGCGGCCGGGGGTACGGCGGACGGGATGCTGTTCGTCGTGCCCCTGACAAGCCCCGAGAGACGCTGACGGGAGTCTCCTGGTGTCGGATACCGCTAGCAAGGGCGCCTTTCAGCCGCCGCTCGCCCGCCGCGATCGCGAAGGGCAGGGTGTTGCCGGGCGGAGGGAAGGGGCACACGAAGCGGTCCGCGAAGCCGCAGGACGGGAGCCGGAACCGGTTGAGGTCCACGTCGATCGAACCGTCGGCCGCCGGGATTCCGGGCCCGGGGAAGCGGAACCGACAGCTGGAACGGCCGCGTACGCCGGGTCGTACGGGGTGGCCCCGATCCCGGCGAAGGGCCCGCGGCCCGGTGCGGGCGGGGCGAAGGTGCGTACCACCCGTTCCCGTTCGCGCCGGATCGGCACGGGGCGCACCTCGCCGGCGCGGAGCCGAGCCGGAACGGCCGGAATTCGACCTTCCGGGTAGTGGGCGAGATCGGGGAGCCCCGCGGACGGAGTCCGGGCGAGGGCGCCGGCCGGCGCGAACGGCCCGTAGGGGGCGGGCACGAGGGCCGTCCGGTGCTCGTGGCACCGCTTCCCGGCCGTTGCCGGATCCTCCGGGTCGGCAGTTTCGTCGGGTTCGTCGGTTTCGCCGGTGTCGGCTGCGTCAGCGCTCATGCCGCTCAACCCTTCCACACCGGCCCGGCCGGAAACCGGACGGTACTCCGTCCGGGCCTGTGCGCGTCCGGTCCCGCACCCGTCCGGAAACACGGATGCCCCGGACACCCTCCCCGCAGGGGGGAGGACGTCCGGGGCGGTGCTGCCGTGCTCACGCGTCGAGTGGACCTCGGACCTGACGGACCTCGGGCCGGTGGACCTGGTGCCCGGACCCTGGGGCCCGGGCACCTAGGGCCTAGTAGACGCTGACGTTCCAGCGGGAGAGGGGCTCCTTCACGGGCTGGAAGTAGGTGGTTCCACCCGTGGTGCAGTTGCCGCTGCCGCCGGAGGTGAGGCCGACCGCGTGCGTGCCCGAGTAGAGCGGGCCGCCGCTGTCGCCGGGCTCGGCGCAGACGTTGGTCCGGATGAGGCCGTAGACGATCTCACCGTTGCCGTAGTTCACGGTGTAGTTGAGACCGGTCACCCTGCCACCGTGGATACCGGTGGTGTTGCCGCGCCGCTTCACCGCCAGGTCGAGGCGGGCGCTGATGGCGTCCTTGATGTCCTGGCTGCCGACCATGCCCTTGTGCGACAGGGACTTGTTGTCGTAGCGGACGATCCCGTAGTCGTTCGTCGGGAAGCTGCTGCCCGCGGTCGCGCCGATCTTGGTGGTGCGCGAGGAGTTGGCGTACCAGGTGCCCGCACCCTCGGTGCAGTGGCCCGCGGTCAGCAGGTAGTACACGGTGCCCCGGCGCACGTTGAAGCCGGCGGAGCAGCGCCACTGCGAGGTCCAGATGCCGCTGCCGCCCGTGAGCAGCTTCGACAGCTTGCCGTGGGTCCGCTCGATGCGCACCGCCGAGGCGTTCGCCCCGGCCTCCTTCTTGATCTTCTGTATGTTCGCGTCCGAGACGGTGGAGTCCGCGGTGACCACGAGGGTCCCCGTAGCGGGGTCGGTACCCCACGCGGTGCCGGCGACGTCGGCCCGCAGCAGCGAGGCCTCCACCGCGGCGAGGCGCTCGGCGTTGACGCTGCCGCCGCTCGGGGCCTCGGACGCCGACGCGGGACCCGCGAGGGTGGCCACGGCGGTCAGGCCGACGGCCGCGGCGAAGAGCCGGGAACGGAAGATGCGCTTAATCGTCACTTATTGTCCTCCCGAAGGGAATCGAAGCCCGGGGCAGGTGCGGTGCCCGAGCTTGTGCGGGCAGCAGGAACCACGGCCGGTAGATCACCGTTCGCCGTGCCCCTGACAAACCCCGTAAATGCTATCGAAGGTTTTCGGGCCCACAGCACGCGGGGCAAGGGCGACTTTGCGCCACTGTCCGCTCCTGGTCGACCGCCTCGGCCGACACACTCCCTTGCCGCAGCCCAGATCACCCTGCCACCCCCCGCACAGCGAATCCCGGAACGGCTGGAAATCGCCCTGCCGGATCGTCGGTGCGAGGGGTCGAACCAAGCCCGCACCAAGCCCGCACCAACCCGGAACCAATCCGAGGCCGGGCCCGAGCCGAAGCGGAGCCCGGACGTCCTCAGCAGCCGTCACAGGGACAGCAGCAGCAGTCGCCGCATCCGCAGTCACAGTTGCAGTTCGGACCGCAGTCGCAGTTGTTGCACCACGCTTCCTTCTTCTCGCGGGACCACGGCCCCTCGTGGTCCGTGCAGCACAGCTGGCAGGTGCAGAACAGCCCGAGGGCCACCGCGCAGCCCGGCAGCAGGTCCCGGCGCGGCTTGCGCGGGGGCGCCGGCGGCGGGCCGAAGTCCACCGGGGGCGGCCCGAAGGAGCCCTCCGGGGCCCGGTCGGGCGCCGTGTGGGCGCAGCCCGCGGTCCCGAAGGCCCGGTCCACCGACGTGCGCAGCTCGTGCACGAGCAGCCGGTGGGCGAGCCCCGAGTCGGCGAAATCCACCTCCCGCAGCGCCAGCCGGATGCCCCGCAGGGCGTCGTCGCACAGCCTGCGGGCCTCGGCACGGGGGGTCCCGGTGGCGGTCAGCGGGTTCCAGGCACCCGCCGCCGCGTCAGCCGCCTGGTCCTCGACGGCGTCCAGCAGGTGCGCGAGCCGCCCGAAATAGCGTCCCGCCTCGGCGAGCGCGGGGGCGTTGCCTGGCCGCCCGGCGAGGGTCGCGGTATGGGCGAAGGCGGCGGCCGTGGCGGTCTCGGTCGGCTCGGTCACCACGAGCACCGGCGTGCCGGCTCCGGCCAGGGTCTCGATGCCGGCCTGCCGGTCCACGGCGTCGACGAGCACGGCCGTGTCGAAGCCGAGCGAGGCCCCGGTGCGGGCACCCGCCCGGTCCCAGCCCCGGGCCACCCGGCGCGCCGCGAGGGCGATCGGGGCCCGCGCCAACAGGCCGTCCCGGTCGGCCACGTGGTCGCGCACCTTCGCGGAGGCCAGGACGAGCGAGACCGCGGCGGCGAGCCGCGCGCCCTCGCCGTTGGCCACGGCGGCGGTGCGCATCCCGCGCAGTGGACAGGGGCCGGCGGTGCGCCGGGAGCCCGGGGCGGGTCCGGACTGAGCCTCCGTCAGAACGGAGACGAGCAGCCCGTCGTAGTTGGTCACGATCCTCGCGAACTGGCCGTGGTCCCCCCGAAGTGCCAGGCACAGCCCGCAGAGATGGGCCATCCACTCCGTCTTGAACCGCTCCCCGAGTCGGTGCGTGCAGGGTCTGACGATGCCGAACAAAACGATTCCCCCGTGTGTCATACGCGTACTCGACGGGCATCGTAGCGAGACCGCCCGTCACCCGTACGTCCCCATCGCTCACCCGTACGGCCGCACCGGTCGTATTTTCACTCAGTCAGCAGCGGTACCCGCCGGGATCCTTGACCGTGCAACGGATGTTCTGCACCAGTACCGTCACGAAACCCCTGCGCGGCGACTATCCACTTGGCGCGTTGTCAGCATCATGGACGACGATAGGGACGCGGAAGAGAAGACAGAACTGACCGCGATGAAAGGAGGCGTCCATGGGTTCGGTGCGCAAGGCGAGTGCCTGGCTGGGTCTCGTAGAGGACAGCGACGACGAGCGTTACTACGACGACGACTACGCGGAGGCCCCGCAGGGGGGTTCGGTGGTCGGCCCCGGCGAGCAGTGGGTCACGGACCCGCGCGTCAAGGTGGCGTCGGAGTCCGCCGTCGATCAGGGCCGTCGCATCGCGACGGTCACGCCGGACGGTTTCCGTGACGCCCGCGGCATCGGCGAGCTGTTCCGCGACGGTGTCCCGGTCATCGTGAACCTCTCCTCGATGGACCCGGGCGACGCGAAGCGCGTGGTCGACTTCGCGGCCGGTCTGACCTTCGGTCTGCGCGGTTCGATCGAGCGGGTGGCGACCAGGGTCTTCCTGCTGACCCCGGCCGACACCCAGATCGTGAGCGGCGAGCCCGGCGGCCGCTCGCGCGACTTCTTCAACCAGAGCTGAGCAAGGCCCTCACCGGCCGCCTCCGGCTCCTTCCGGCCCTCCCGGCATCCTGTTGGCCCTACCCGGCCTAGCGGAAGGCGTCGAGCCCGGTGAGCGCCTTGCCCAGCACGAGCTGGTGCATCTCGACGGTGCCCTCGTAGGTGAGGACCGATTCGAGGTTGGTGGCGTGCCGCATGACGGGGTATTCGAGGGAGATCCCGTTGGCACCGAGGATCGTCCGCGCGGTGCGACAGATCTCGATGGCCTCGCGGACGTTGTTGAGCTTGCCGAAGCTGATCTGCTCCGGCCGCAGGGTCCCCGCGTCCATCCGGCGGCCCAGGTGGTGGGCGAGCAGGATCCCCTTGTGGAGTTCCACCGCCATGTCCGCGAGCTTGGCCTGTGTGAGCTGGAAGCCGCCGATGGGCCTGCCGAACTGCTCGCGCGTCTTCGCGTAGTCCAGCGCCGACTCGAAGCTGGCGCGCGCCGCGCCCATGGACCCCCAGACGATCCCGTACCGCGCGTGACTGAGGCAGCCGAGCGGCCCCTTGAGGCCGGTGACGCCCGGAAGCACCGCGTCGGCGGGCAGCCGTACGTCGTCCAGGACCAGCTCACTGGTCACCGAGGCGCGCAGGGACCACTTGTGCTTGATCTCCGGGGCCGAGAAGCCGGCGCTGTCCGTGGGGACGGCGAACCCGCGGATCCCCTCCTCCGTCTGCGCCCAGACGACGGCCACGGCGGCCACCGAGCCGTTGGTGATCCACATCTTGCGGCCGTTCAGCACCCAGTCCGAGCCGTCCCGCTTGGCATGGGTGCGCATCGCGGCGGGGTCCGACCCGACGTCCGGCTCGGTCAGCCCGAAGCAGCCGATGAGCTCCCCGGCGGCCATGCCGGGCAGCCACCGCTGCTTCTGCTCCTCGGAGCCGTACTTCCAGATCGCGTACATCGCGAGGGACCCCTGTACGGAGACCAGCGAGCGGATACCGGAGTCGGCGGCCTCCAGCTCCAGGCAGGCGAGCCCGTACTGAACGGCGCTGGCGCCCGCGCAGCCGTATCCCTGCAGCGACATGCCGAGCGCGCCGAGTGCGCCGAGCTCCTTGGCGATCTCCCGGATCCCGGGCAGCTCACCGCTCTCGTACCACTCGGCGATGTGCGGCAGGACCCGGTCGGCGGCCCAGCCGCGGACGGTGTCCCGGATCGCGAGGTCCTCGGGCGTGAGGAGTTCGTCGAGCCCGAGCGGGTCGGTGGGAACGAAGGACACTGCGCCTCCTGGCAGGCCGGGATCACAAAACCTAGCGCCGCAAGTTTGTCGCCCCGCCGGTCCGCGGTCCACCCGCTTCCGGTGTGACCCCGGTCCTGTGTCCCCGCTCCTGCGGGCAGACTGCGGCCATGCTTGATACCTCCGCGCGACTGCTGCGCCTGTTGTCCCTGTTGCAGGCCCACCGGGAATGGACCGGGGCCGACCTGGCCGGCCGGCTCGGCGTGACGCCGCGGACCGTGCGCCGGGACGTGGACCGGCTGCGGGAGCTCGGTTATCCCGTGCACGCCAGTCCGGGCACCGGCGGCGGGTACCAGTTGGGGGCCGGGGCCGAGCTGCCGCCGCTGCTGCTCGACGACGACGAGGCAGTCGCCGTGGCCGTGGGGCTGCGGACCGCAGCCGGGAACGGCGTGGAGGGCATCGGCGAGGCCTCCGTACGGGCGTTGGCGAAGCTGGAGCAGGTGCTGCCGTCGCGGCTGCGGGCCCGGGTGTCCGCGCTGAACCGCTTCACCGTCCCCATGCTCCGCGGGGCGGGAGCGTCCACGGTCGACTCCTCCGTGCTCACCGAGCTGGCCGGCGTCTGCCGCGACGCCGAGCGGCTGCGCTTCGGATACCGGGACCACGGGGGCACCGTCACCCGCAGGACCGTCGAACCGCACCGGCTGGTGTGCAGCGAGCGCCGCTGGTACCTCGTCGCCTGGGACCTGGACCGGGAGGACTGGCGCACCTTCCGGGTGGACCGGATCGAGCCCAGACCCCCGCACGGGCCGCGCTTCACCCCGCGCCCGCCGCCCGCCGAGGACCTCGCCGGGTACGTCTCCCGGGGCATCTCCCAGCGGGTGTACGCGGCCCGCGCGGTCGTCCGCCTGCGGGTGCCCGAGCAGGAGGCGGCGCGGATCATCGGACCGGCCGACGGGACCCTGGAGCCGCTCGACGAGCAGAGCTGCATCCTGCGCACCGGGGCGGTCAACCTCGATGTACTCGTCATTCACATCATGCTGATCGGGTGTGAGTTCGAGGTCGTCGAACCGGCCGAACTGACGGACCGGATCCGGGCCGCGCGAGATCGGCTCGGCAGGTCTCTGGAACCGCTCGAAGCGGCCGGAGAAGTGAAGGAGTTGTAAGGAAGCGGAGGGGGCGGGGGTGCACTACGACCACAATTCCGGGGAGTTCCGGAGGAATTCGAAACAGAATTCACCCCGGGCGTGTCGCGGGACGGGAAATAAAAGGTCCAGACAAACTCCGCGGTGGGGGACTGTCGACAATTCGTGACACAAGCGTGACCCGGTATGGAGGAACGTCCGGGCGCACCGCTGACGTTCCGGGCCTTTCGCGGCCGCCCCCGCCCCGAACGCGCCATGGCGGGCCCCGGTCGTCGTGGGAGGACAGGACGAGCTGG
>NZ_JBEXPT010000128.1:0-18802 GCF_040612195.1 Streptomyces sp. NPDC006450
ACCTCCGCGCCGCCCACCCGGCCCCCTCATCGGGGGCGTCGGCGCCGCCGGGCCACGGCGTAGGCGGCCGCGCCGCCGGCGGCAAGGGCGGCGGCCGCGCCCACCAGCCAGGGCGTGCGCCCCGGGGCCGGTTCGGCGGCCCGGCCCCGGCACGCGGGGCGGTTCGGGTCGGCGGGCCCCGCCACCCGGTAGCGGGCCCAGACCTCGTCCCCGCCCGCCCAGCGGACCTCGTACAGCCCCGGCCCGGCATCGCAGCGGATCGTCGCGGCGGCCGTCACGACCGCCTTGGCCCCGTGAACGACGGCCTTGCCGGTGAACCCGGACGAGGCGAGGGTGTCGCCGAACCCCGCCGACGCGTCCGAGGCGGTCGCCGTCACCTCGTCGCCGGGCCGGAACGTCCGTACGTCCCAGGGCGACTGCGGCCAGGAGCGCCCGGCGGGCCAGTGCTCCTCCGGCCGTTCGGGAGGAAGGGCCGCCACCTTCCCGGGGCAGGCCCCGCGCTCGGCCGCGCCGACGTCCGCGACCTCGACCGTCACCCAGGGCGGACCCCCGGCCCCCTCGACGGGCCCGCCGGGGCCGGTCTGCCGGACCGGGTAGACCCCCGGAGGGGTGTCGCACGCCACGGTGGCCACGGCGGTGATGACCGGATCGTTCATCCTCAGTGTCCCGGGTCCGACGAAGATCTCGGAGACCACCCGGTTCCCGTTCTTCCCCGGCAGGGAGGCGGGGAGGGTGAACGTGAGCCGCTGCCCGGGGGTCGCGGACAGCCGGGCCCCAACGGGCAGCGGCGCGGGCTGATCCGCCGTCCGGACCCCGAACGCGGTTCCCGCCGACGGCATCAGGAGCAGCGCCAGCGCGGCGACCCCGCCCACCGCGCTCTTCGTCCTGCCCATGTGATCTCTTTTCTTGTCTACCGGCCGACGATCCTGTCACCCGGACGGTGCGGCGCCTCAGATTTCGCGCTCCGCGCGGTCCCCCCGTACAGAAAGCGAGTTCCTTGAGATCCAGATGGTTCACCGCCTTCGCCGTCGGCGTCATGGCGGCCGCGGTGGGTACCGGTCCCGCGCCGGCCGCGACCACCCCGTCGGGCGCCACCCCGAAGCCCGGCACCACCCCGCCCCCGATGGCGTCCTCCGCCAGGGTCAGCGCCGAAGAGGCGTACTGGACGGCCGGGCGCATGGCCGCCGCCGTGCCCGTCGACGAGGCGCGGGGCCGGGGTACCGCCGGCGGGCCGCCCGGCCCGCGGGACAGGACCCTGTCCCCCGCTCCGTCCGGCACCCCGGCCGGCACCTACTTCGACGGCATGCCGATGGTGGGAACCTTCTTCTACCAGGGATCCGAGCAGGGATCCAAGGTCGGCAACGCCGCCACCTCCTGCACCGGCAGTGTGGTCCGCAGCGCCGGCAGGAACATGGTGCTCACGGCGGCGCACTGCGCGAAGGACATGGCCGAGCCGAGGAACCACGCCGTCTTCGTTCCGCAGTACCGCCACGGCAGAGCGGCCGGTGCCCAGCCGTTCGGGATCTTCCGGGTCAAGGCCGACGGCGTCTACACGGACCCCCGCTACGCGTCGAACAGCAAGGCCGCCGTCTCCGACCTGGACGTCGCCTTCGCCCTGGTCGAGCCGAACGCCAGGGGGAGCGTCGAGAACGTCACGGGGGCGCTGACCTTCACGCCGGGGAGCACCTACGAGCACGACGTCACCGTCGTCGGCTACCCGTCCTCCTCCAGCGTCAACCCGAAGCACAAGGCCATCCGCTGTGATGTGCCCACCACCCGGCTGGGCGGCTTCCGCCAGATGCAGATGCGGTGCAAGGGCTTCTACGGCGGCGTGTCCGGCGGCCCCTGGATCAAGGACTACGACGCGGCCGGCCGCACCGGCAAGGTCGTCGGGAACACCGGCGGCTACCACGGCGGCGGCAACGACTCGTGGGTGACGTACGCGCCCGTGTACGGCAAGGACGCGCAGGACCTGTACGACGACGCCGACGCCGGTCGTGATCCCGGCAGCATCTCCCGGCCGCCCTACCGGGGTTCCGCGGACAGCCCCCTGCTGCCCGGTCTCGGAGACCTGTGGACCCATGCCAGGCAGATCGCCTCCGGCGACTTCACCGGCAGCGGCCGCAGCAGCCTGCTCGTCGTCTGGACCGACGGGGAGGTGACCCTCTTCCCGGGCGACGGGAAGGGCGGCTTCCTGCCCGAGCGGCGGCTCGCGGCACCGAACGCCGGCTGGAAGCCGGTCGCCACCGTGACCGCCGGCGACTTCACCGGATCCCGTCAGTTCGACCTCATGGTCCGCTGGTCCGACGGCCGGATGACCCTGCACGAAGACGTCGGCTCCCACGGCCTGGGGTCCGTCACCGAGATGGCCCCCTCCGGATCCGTCTGGAAGTACGCCACCCAGATCGCCGCCGGACGTTTCGCCGCGGCCACCTACGTCACCGACCTCATGGTCCGCTGGTCCGACGGCGAGCTCAGCCTCTACACCCAGGTCGGCGCCCGCACCTTCGGCCGGGAGCACCAGCTCAAGGACCCCAACGACACCTGGAAGGGGGCCACCCTGCTCACCTCCGGGCAGTTCTCCGGCAACCAGAAGTGGGACCTCATGGTCCGCTGGTCCACCGGCGCGCTCGACACCTACGCCGGCACCACCCCGGCGGGACTGGGAAGCGCACAGACCGTCCACGGCCCCAGCAGCACCTGGACCCACAGCGTGATCATGACCACCGGCCAGTACGCCGGTGACGGCCTCACGAACGACCTCGTCGTCCGGTGGAGCGACGGCGAGACCACCCTGTACGAGGACACCCGCACCCACAGGCTCGGCACCGAGCGCATGCTCGTCCCGCCGCGGGTCTGACCGGCGGCCGGGACAAGGACGTGCACCCGCAGGCCGCTGTGGGGGAAGGGCGGCCTGCGGGTGGTCGGGGGGGTGGCGGGTCAGCCGCGGATCCAGCCGGTGAAGGCCGGGGCCGACAGCGCGGTGTCCAGGGTCTCGAGGACCGCCGGGGCCCGGGTGTCGTCCGGGGTGGTCAGGGACAGCGTCGCGGAGCGGGTGGTCATCGCCACGGGGACCACCGTCCACGACGCGGGGAGGCAGGACACGAGGCGTACGGCCGTGGTCTCGGGGGCCGCGGAGGACGGGGCCTCCTCGGTCATGCTGATGCTGACCGTCACGTGGGTGGGCATACGGGGCTCCGTAACTTGCCGGGGTGGGCTTCAGCGGGCGGCCAGGACGGGCGCCGCCGCCGGGACCAGGGCGGGCAGGTAGGGCAGGACGGCCGTGCGGGGCGCGGTCAGCGCGGCCAGGACTCCGGCGGAGCCGGTGGCCAGGTCCGTGGACAGGCGCAGCAGGTGGTCGCCGAGGAAGCCGGTGGCGTCCGGGTCGTTCTCGTGGGCCACCGCGAACGGTTCGAGGCCGGAGCGCAGTTCGGCCAGCGCCCGCGCCGTGGCCGCCGAGCCGTCGTCCGTGCAGGTCAGGGCGGCGAGCGCGCCGGCGCGGCCGGTGAACAGGCCGCAGGCCGGGTGGAACTGGGACGTGAGGTCGGCTCGCAGGGCGTCGTGGACGGCCGTGAGGTACGGGTCCCGGTGCGCGGCGAGGTAGTGGTGGACGGCGATGGCCTGCCCGGCTCCGCCGTGGGCGAGCTGGACCCGGTGCCAGGGGGTGGGCAGCGGCTGCCGGGACAGTTCGAGGTCGTGTACGAGGGCCACGCGGGCGGCGTCGTCGCGGCCGGCGGCGAGCAGGAAGAGGGCCTCGCCGCTGGCTCCGCGCAGCAGGCCGGGGCGTTCCTCCAGCGTGGGGCTGTTGACGAGGGCGGCGGCGAGTTCGTGGGCGGCCGCGTCCTCGCCGAGGTGCAGCAGGGCCAGGCCGAGGCCCGCGATGCCGCCGGAGAGGCTGCGGTCGGGGCTGCCGTCGCGCAGGGTGGCGGTGGACAGCAGCCCGTGGGCGCGGTCGAGGAGGGCGGCGGCCTCGTCGGTGCGTCCGAAGTCGTGCAGCACGCAGGCGATGCCGGCCAGTCCGTCGTAGAGGCCGGGGCGCGGGCTGGTGACGGCCCGGGCGGCGTCCGCCAGCCAGTCGAGGTGCGCCTCGGGGACGCTGATCCCGGCGCCGCGCAGGGCCCACAGGACCCCGGCCGCGCCGTTGGCGATGTTGAGGCCGCCGTCGCCGTGCAGGAACTGGTCGGCGTCGCCGGGGAAGAGGCGGTCCTCGCGCTCGGGGGTGGCGCAGGTCAGGATGCCGGTGGCGATGCGCTCGGGGGTGGCCAGCGGGCCGCCGGCGGGCGCCGGGGCGTGTCCGAGGTCGGCGCGGACCTGGTCGGCGTACCCCTCGGGTACCGGGAAGAAGGCGGCGATCTGCGCGAGGAGGTCCTCGGAGCGGTGGCGGGTGAAGGACATCACCGGGGTCAGCGGCAGGAACAGGCTCAGGCGCAGGCAGCCCAGGGCGTAGCGGTCGACGGCGGTGCCGGTGGTGCCGGCGGGGGCGCAGAATCCGGGGGCGCCGATGGCCTGGCCGGTGTGGCCGTCGATGGGGAGGGTGGTCTCCAGGTCGATGAAGGCGACGGTGCCGTCGGGGCGGATCAGGACGTTGTTGGGGTGCAGGTCGCCGAAGACCAGGCCGCGTTCGTGCATGGCGGTGACGGCGGCCTCGATGCGGTCGAGGACGTCCAGGGCCCAGGCGGTGTACTCGGCCACGGGCATGGCGGTGTCACGGGCGGTGACCGGGTGGAGCATCGGGTTGCGCTCGGCGGTCTCCTTGGTCAGGGCGTTTCCGTCGACGAACTCCCTTGTCAGGAACCAGTGTTCGGCGCCCCGGCGCCAGTCCAGGACCCGCGGGAACCAGGGCAGTCCGTCGAGGGCGGCCAGCGCGTCGTGCTCGCGGCGCAGCCTTTCCACCGCGTCGGCGCCGGCGTCGTCGAGGCCGGCGTGCGGGCGGCCCTCCTTGACCAGGACCTCGTGTCCGTCGCGGGTGTCGGTGGCGCGGTAGACGCCGCCGCCGTTGGAGAAGTGCAGGGCCTGGGTGATCTTGAAGGGGAAGTCCCCGAGGGAGCCGCCGCGGCTCCGTTCGGCCAGTGCCCGCACCACGCAGGGCGGCAGCTGCAGCCAGGCCGGCGGGCGGAAGGAGGGGCCGCGCACGTCGGGGACGAGGTTGCCGTCGGGGTCCTCGATGCAGGGCACGGGGGCGCCGTTCGGGCCGGGGCCCAGCTTCAGCTTGAAGCCTCCGTAGCGGATGTAGAGGGGGCCCGCGCCCCAGCGCAGGTCACTGAGGACGGCCGGTCCCGGGCGGCCTTCGAGGAGGGCGTCGAGCTCGGTCAGTACCGTCTCCAGCTCCGCCTCGTCGCGGGGGTAGAGGGTGATGAACTTGCCGCTGCTGCCCCGGTCCCCGTACTTGCTGTTGCGCAGCATCAGCATCGAGGGGCTGGTGAGGAACTTGAAGAGCAGGGAGCGGGAGGTGCAGTACGCGCTCACGATGTCGAGGACCTCGGGGGCCGTCCGCTCGGTCGCCGAGACGTGGATCTTCCAGCCCTGGCCGGGGAGTTCGAGTCCCGGCGGGGTCAGTACGGTCCATTCCCCCATCGGCTCACGGGTCCACCCGGCGGGGGCCTCGGCGGTGGCCGCCGGGAAGGCGTCGGCGCCGGTGATCGCGGCCGGACGGTCGTAGAAGGGGGTGCCGGGCGGGCAGTGGGCAACGTGTCGCAGGGACATGGCGGGCCTCCGTGGGCGGCGTACGGGAGAAGTCAGGGGAGCAGCGGGCCGAGGTAGGAGACGGCGAACCACTTCCAGAGCGGGTGGTGGCCCGCCTGGACCTCGGCGACGCCGGTGCGGTCCGTGCCGTTCGGCGCGGGGGTGGCGGTGACGCGGTGCAGCGGGTACGCCTTCATCTCCAGCCAGGGGCGGTCACTGGCGACGGGGAGCATGGCGGTGACCGGGGCGAGGACGTCGTGGCCGGTGGGCTCGCCGAGGGTGGCGGTGCCGGTCTGCGGCCGGGAGAAGAGGCCGGAGCGGCGCAGGGTGACCGTGGTGCCCTCGGTGAGGTCGAAGCCGCCGCCGCCCCGGGGGACGAGGAGGCTGAGGCTGCCGTCCGGTTCGGTGGTGTAGCCGGCCGAGACGGTGGCGGGGATCTGTACGAGGGTGGCGGCCAGGGCCAGTCCGGCGGTGGCGAGCACTCCCGCGGCGGCGATGCGGGCGGGGCGGGCTCCGGCCTGGACGGCTTCGCGGACCAGGGTGGCGGCGCCCTTGCCGAGGCGCCACAGCAGGTAGCCCAGCGCGCAGACCATCATGCAGGAGCCGGCGATGCCGAGGCGCTGCAGGATCCCGGACCAGAGGGTCAGGGCGCTGGAGACCAGGTACAGCGGGAAGACCAGGCAGGCGAGGCCGTACGGGACGGACCAGCCGCGGCCGGGCAGTTCGCGCTGGTAGCCGCGGCCGCCGAAGACGATCCGGGCGAGGGCGCGGCGGGCGTCGGTCATGGCCTTCTCCCGCAGGTGGGAGATGTCCAGGTGGCTCATGAGGGCGAGGTAGCCGTCGAGCTTGACCAGCGGGAGCAGGTTCACCACGCAGACCATGTAGTTGACGAGGCCCACCAGCAGCAGGGTCTCGCGGGCCGGTCCGGCGGGGACGGCGAGGGCCGCGAGGGCGGCGGTCCCGGCGGCGACGGCCTGGATGGCGATGCCGGCGAGGGCGACCTGGACGCGCTGGTGTTTGCCGGGCAGCCGCCAGCCGTCGGAGACGTCGCAGAAGAACGCCGGCGACATGTAGAAGAGCATGAAGCCCATCCGGCTGGGTGTGCCGCCGTGATGGGTGAGGACCGCTCCGTGGGCCATCTCGTGGACGGCGGTGGTGGCGACCACGCCGAGCATCACGCAGGCGTAGGACCACAGGGGCATCGGGCGGGAGAGCGCCTCGCCGAGCGTGGCCCCCGAGGCGGCGAGGGCCAGGACGCCCAGGAGGACGACGGCCGCGGCCGCGCCGAGGACGGTGCGGTGGCCGAGCGGGCGGACCAGCGGGGCGAGGCGGCGCAGCATCCGCTCGGGCTTGACCAGGGTGAACTGGATGGTCAGCGGGCCCGCGAAGCGGATCCTGGCCGGCTTCTTGACGGGCCGGCCGTCTTCCAGGAGGTCGGAGTCGGCGAGGCTGCGGACCGCGCGGCCGATGTGGCCGGGGGTCCAGGGGGAGCCGAGTTCGGCGGCGAGCTGGTCGTGGTCGCGGCTTCCGTCGAGGAGGCGGACCAGGCGGGCGAGGTCCTCGCCGGTACGGAAGTGCTTGTGCTCCCCGCGCTGGATCACCCAGGGGGCGTCTTCGGTGAGCGGTTCGCGCACGGCCACGTCGTCGGCGGTGCGGGGCCGCTCCAGATCGGGCGCGAAGGCGGTTTTGGCGGGCATGGTGGAAGCACCTCGGATCAAGGGGGCGGTGAGGACGTGTCCGGTGGGTCGGGGCCGGACGGACCGGTTCGGTCTGGCGCGCTGGACACGCTCTAGGCGATGTCGCGGGTGCGGACGAGGTGGCGGCCGGCGACGAAGGCGGCGGCGAGCCAGGCGGCGATGACCGCGTACGCCCAGGGCAGGGAGAGCAGGTCCGGCTTCACGTCCCGGTAGACGGAGCTCATCGCGATGGTCAGCAGGTACTTGGAGACTTCGGGGACCAGCCGCTGCAGCCCGGGGTCCACCAGGAGCGTGAGGCCGATCAGGGTGGCGACGGCGCCGGTCTGGTTGCGGACGATCCAGCCGATGAGGGCGCCCCAGGGGGCCGCCAGGGTGCAGCAGGCGAACACGCCGACCAGGATGAGGGCGGTCTCGCCGTCGGCGGCTGCCTCCAGGCCGAAGGGCAGCGGGCCGAGGTAGACGCTCACGGCGCCGAGGGCGGCGGCGACAAGGCCGAAGGCGGCCCCGGCAGCGGTGGCGACGGCGAGCTTCGCGCCGAAGAGGCGGGAGCGGGAGCCGGCCAGGAGCGCGGAGCGGACCATGGTGCCGGAGGCGTAGTCCCGGGTGACGTGGACGGCGCCGAAGACGGCCGCCAGCAGGAACATCATCATCCAGGAACGGGCCACGTCCTGGCCGACGGCCAGGGACGTGGACCCGTCGGCGATGGCCTTCTCGCCTCCGGAGACATATCCGAAGGTGGTGATCAGGCACAGCCAGGCTCCCGCGAGCGGCAGGGCCCACCAGGCACGGCCGGTCAGGGCCTTGCGGGTTTCGCCGGCGATGAGGTTACGCACGGGAGTAGTTCCTTTCCGGGGTACGGGTGCCCGCGGTGGCGGGGACGGCGGTGGCGGCCGGGTCGACCAGCTCGAAGAAGCGGTCCTCCAGGCGCACGGCGCCGTCGCCGGTGAGGTCGTCGAGGGTGCCGGCGTAGCGCAGGGAGTGCTGCATGATCACGACGTCGTCGACGGTCTGCTCCAGCTCGGCGAGCTGGTGGCTGGAGACGATGACGGTGCGGCCGCCCAGGGCCAGGGTGCGCAGGGTGGCGCGCAGCCAGCGGATGCCGTCCGGGTCGAGGCCGTTGGCCGGCTCGTCGAGGATGAGGATCTCCGGGTCGGCGAGCAGCGCGGTGGCCAGGGCGAGCCGCTGGCGCATGCCGGTGGAGCAGCCCTTGACCGGGCGGTCGGCGGCGTAGTCGAGGCCGGTGTACTCCATGACCTGGTCGGCGCGGCCGGCGGGCAGGCCCAGCACGGTGCACCAGATGCGCAGTTCGCCGCGGACGGTGGCGCCGGTGACGCCGCCCATGCCGTCCATGCTGACTCCGATGCGGTGGGCCGCGTCGGGGAGTTCGGCGTACGGCTTGCCGAGGATGGTGGCGGTGCCGGCGGTCGGGGTGGCGAGGCCCAGCAGCATTCGCAGGGTGGTGGTCTTGCCGGCGCCGTTGCGGCCGAGGAGGCCGGTGACGCGGCCGGCGCGGATGTCCACGGTCAGGGCGTCGACGGCGCGCAGGCCCTTGTACGTCTTGGTGAGGCCGTTCAGCGAGACGGCCGGGTCGCTGCTGCTGCTCATCGCTGCCGCGTCCTTTCCGGGGTGTGCCGGGTGTGTGGGTGGTTCGGTGGTTCGGTGGTTCGGTGGTGCCGAGGGCCGGGCCCCGGCCGGGGGTTTCCCGGCCGGGCCCGGTCCGCATCGATCCGTTTCAGGCGCCGCTCACTTGCGTGCGGGGTCGCCGGGGCGGGATCAGGTGGCGATGGTGACCGTGGAGATCGCGATGCCGATGGACACGCCCTCCCAGAAACCGGGGGCCTCGAGGACCTCGAGCTCCTGCAGGCCCAGCTCCAGGCCGTCCTGCGCGACGACCGCCGCGTTGTCGAAGTTCTGCTCGCTCATGGCTGTTCTCCTTCGTGTGTGGTGAGTGGGTGAGTGCTGTGGTGCGGGTGGATCAGGTGGCGACGATGGAGACGATGGAGATGCCGACGACGACGCCGCCGGTGGTCCACCAGCCCGGGGCCTCCATGACCTCGAGCTCCTGGAGACCGAGCTCCAGGTGGTTCACGTCGGCCGCGGGGGCCTCGAACTTCTCGTTCATGACTGACTCCTTCTGTGCGTGGGTGTACGGGGGGGTGGAGCGGTGGCGCTGATCCGGGTCGGATCAGGTCATGACCACCGAGACGAGGGAGATGCCGACGACGACGCCACCGGTCGTCCACCAGCCCGGGGCCTCCATGACCTCGAGCTCCTGCAGGCCGAGCTCCAGGTGGTTCACATCGGCGGCAACGTTCTCGAACGTGTTGTCCATGACGGGTGTCCTTTCGTGAGTGGTGTGGTGGTGCGGTCCCCGCGCCAGGCCGGCGCGGAAGTCTGTGGGTGCGGCGCGGGAGTTCAGGCCGCTTCGCTGAGCAGGGCGTTGACGTCGGCCGCGCGCAGGCCGCCGAGCATCGGGAGGCCGGCGCCCCAGGCCCGTACGGTCCTGCGGGCCACCGCGTCGAGCAGCTGCGGGGTGACGGCGAGGTCGCGGGCGATGCCCCAGCGGTTCATCAGGGCGCTGATGCCTGCAACCGGCTCGGCGGGCAGCGGGTCGCCGCTGCTGTCTGCCGAGCGGAGCAGTTCCCAGATCCCCCGCAGGCGGGTGGCGGAGCCGAGCCGGGTGTCGCCGGCGAGGACGGCCCGCCACAGGGCCGGCAGGATGGCCGCGACCGCGGTCATCTTGCGGATGCCCAGGGCGCTGGAGAGTTCGTTGGCGATCATCCAGCCCTCGGTGCTGAACAGGTCCCTGCCGTAGCAGAGCCAGGTGGACTGGGTCAGTCCGCTCAGCCGGGCCAGATCGGTGCGGAGGGTGGCGTCGGGGGCCTGCCCGTCGGCCAGTTGCCGGGCCAGTGCTCCGCCGAGGCGGACCAGCTGGGTGGCGGCGGTCTGGGCGAGGGCGTCCTCGACGGCGCGGTCGGTCAGGTTGCCGACGTAGGGGCCTACGGTGCGGAAGACCGCTTCGAGGGCTCCTTCGATCAGCAGCTCGCCGGGCAGCGTCTCGGTGGCGGCCGGGTCCAGCAGGGCCGCGTCGGGGGCGAGGGCGTCGCCCATGACGAGCCGTTTGCCGCTGTTGTGCGGCAGGCAGGCGACCCGGCTGAGTTCGGATCCGGTGCCGACGGTGGTGGGTACGGCGAGCAGCGGACGGGTGCGGCGGGTGCGCGGGTCCAGGGTGAGCAGTCCGCTGCGGCCGGTGGTGCGCAGGGCCGCGCGGGCCCGCTCGTCCTCGTGGGCCACGGACAGGAGCTTGGCCCGGTCGAGGAGGGCTCCGCCGCCGATGACGGCGACGAGTCCGGCGCCGGCGGTGGCGCGGGCCAGGGCGAGGATCTCGTCCGGGCCTCCGTCTCCGTCGGGGACGATGGTGTGGGTGGTGTGTCCCGCCCGGTCCAGTTCCGCGGTCACCAGGGCGGTGATGCGGGAGTTCGCGACGGCCGGGTCGAGGAGCAGGGCGGTGACGGGACGGCTCCCCCCTGCCGGGTGGGCGTCGTCGAAGTCCGCCAGCCAGTCGCTGAGCCCTTCGGGGCCGATGAGCAGCCGGGTGGATCCGGACCAGGCGATGTTCACCGCGTTCCTCCCGCGAAACTCTCCACGCCCGTCCGTACGGCGTCCATGAGGGCGTCGATCTCGGCGTCCGTCGCGGTGAGCGGCGGCATGATCTGGATGCCGTGGACGCCGGCGTGGACGATGGCGCCCGCCGCTCGGATGGCGGTGATCTGGTCGAGGACCCGGGCCTGCGGCAGGGGTTCGCCGTCGGCGGTGACGATGCGCAGGGAGCGGAAGAGCCCGCGGCCGTCGTGGGAGTCGAAGAGGGGGTGTTCGGCGACGAGCCGGTCCAGGTGGGCGCCGAGGGTCTCGGCGGCGCGCCGGCCCCGGGAGACGGCGTCGAGGCGGCGCATCTCCTCGATGGTGGCGATGATCGCGGCGCAGGTGACGGGGGTGCCGGCCTGGGTTTCGCCGTGGGTCAAGGTGGCGTCGGCTTCACGGAAGGCGTCGGCGATCGTCCGGGAGACGATGACGGCGGCGGCGGCGCAGGTGCCGTTGGTCAGGCCCTTGGAGGTGACCAGCAGGTCGGGTCGTTCGCTCCACCGCTGCGAGGCGAACATCGATCCGGTGCGGCCGAATCCGGTGGCCACCTCGTCGGCGGCGAGCAGGAACCCGTGTTCCTCGCGGAGCCGGAAGAGGGTCTCGAGGTACTCGTCGGTGAGGGGGACGGCCCCGCTGCCGAGGACGGGTTCGACGACGACGGCGGCGATCTGGGAGCCCTGGACCCGCATCAGCTTCTCGATGTCGGCGGGGTCGTTGGGGGTGACGTGGCGCACCAGGCGCTGGTCGACCCCGTAGACCTGCTGGCCGAGGTTCTCGCCGGTGAGGGCGAAGCCGCCGAAGGTCAGGCCGTGGTAGCTGCCGCGCAGCCCCACGATGATCTTGCGCTTCTCTGCGCCGCGCAGGGCGTGGTAGTGCCGGGCGGTCTTCATGACCAGGTCGTTGGCCGCGCCGCCGGAGGTGGAGAAGAGGACGCGGGCGAAGTGGTCGGCGCCGCAGAGCTCCACGAGGGCCTCGGCGGCCTGCCGGGCGTAGGGGTGTTCGTAGCGGAAGACGCTCAGGTACGAGGCGTTGAGCAGGGCCTGGTGGCAGGCCTCGGCGATGTGCCGGTTGCCGTGGCCGAGGTTGGCGTTCCACAGGCCCGAGTCGCCGTCGAGGAGTTCGCTGCCGTCGGCGAACCGTACGTACATCCCCTCGGCGGAGACGGCGCAGATGCCGTCGTCGCCGTGGGCGGAGGGCGGGAGCAGGGAGGTCCACAGGGCCGGGTGGCCGTGATCGGGAGTCTCGTCGGCCCGTCCGGTCAGGGCGGGCAGGGCGGTGGTCATCACAGGGCCTCGGCTTCCAGGAGGACGTCGTGGTGGCGGCCGCCGCCCGGGATGGGCGTGGTGGAGCGGATGGCGAAGCCGGCGGCTTCGAGCTCGGCGACCAGCAGGGGTGCGGGCATCACGCCGATGGTGGTGGTGGCGACGTGGACGGGGCCTTCGGCCGGCGGGTCCGCGGGGATGACGGTGACCGTGCGGGAGCTGTTGCCCGAGGTCCACTGTTCGATCATCCGGTAGGAGCGGCCGGTGATCTCGCCGGGGGCGAGGATCTCGCTCTCGTCGCTGCCGTCGTCGGCGGCGTCCACCTCGACGGTGGTGAGCAGGAACCTGCCGCCGGGCGCCAGGTGTTCCCGTACGCACCGGTAGAGGCCGGGGCGGGCCTCCGGAGGGAGGAGGGAGATGGAGGTGGTGCCGAGGACGACGGCGCCGAAGCGGCGGCCGAGCGAGAAGTCGCTCATGTCGGCCTGGACGGGGGTGCAGCGGCCCTGGAGCGAGGCCGGGGTGGCGGCGAGCCGTTCCCGGAGCAGCCGGATCATGTGGCCGGAGAGTTCGAGGGCGGTGACCTCGCGGCCCAGCGCCAGGAAGGGGAAGGTCAGCCGGCCGGAGCCGGCGGCCAGGTCGAGGACCGGGCCGGGTATGCGGCGCAGGGTGGTGAGGAGTTCGCGGACCTCGTGCGGGGTGGTGCCGGCGATGTCGTGGTAGACGGGGGAGCCGGCCTCGTCGTAGAGGTCGCACAGGACGGCCCGGTCTCCGAGTTCGGCGACGGCCTCGGCGGCGCGGCCGGTGAGGCCGGTGCCCGCGGCGGCGGGGCTGAGCAGCATGGCGCCCATCAGCGGGTCGCTCCTTCCGTGGCGTCGGAGGTGGTGGTGCGGGGGACGGCGGACTCGGTGAGGGGCAGTCCGATGCCGGAGAAGTAGGCGGCGACGGCGTCGACGGTGGCCGGGTCGGCGTAGTCGGCGGCGGCCTGGGCGGTGCCGGTGACGAGCAGGGCTTCGGCGGCCTGGGCGGCGTCGAGGGAGAGGGCGATGGTGCGGCGGTCCCCGGGGTGGTGGATCAGGGCCTGCTCCGCGTTGAAGAGCAGGACCGGGGTGTCGCCGGAGGTGTCCTGAGGGACCGGGTGGCCGGCGAGGGCGGGGACGAGGCGGCCGCCGAAGCCGGAGACGCGGGGCTGTTCGAGGCCTCGGGTGACGGCTTCGCGGATGGCGCCGACGGCGGCCAGGTAGCGGGAGATCCAGGGCCGGGCGGCGAGCTGCTCGCGGCGCAGGTCCTCGTCGAGTACGCCGGCCAGGGCGCCGGCGGAGTCCTCCCAGGCCCGGTGCAGTTCGGCGGCGGGGGTGCCGACGGCGCCGGGGGGGGCGGCGCCCGGGGCGACGCTGACGGCGCCGTCGGCGGCGACGTAGAGGCGCAGGGCCGGGCCGTCGCCGTCGCCCTTGCCGCCGAGGGCTCCGAGGTCGGCGAGCTGGACCGAGGGGTGGGTCAGGAAGGCGGAGAACTCGCCGTGGTTCAGGGCCCGGTCGGCGTCCTCCAGGAAGGCCTGGAAGTCGGCTTCCTCGACGATGCGGACCAGGGTGGGACCGAGGACGGAGAGGTAGGGCGTGATCGAGTACGCCTGCACCTGGAGGTAGAAGTCGGGGTGCAGGCCGGCCTCCGCGCCGGGTTCGCCGAGGGAGCCCTGCCAGACGATGACCTGGGCGCCGGTGGCCTCGTGCTGCTCGGGCTCGGCGGTCGGCTCGTCCCCGGGAACCAGGACGACGGTGCCGGGGCCGGCCACTCCGCTGCCGAGCAGGGCGTCGAGGTGGGCGGCGTCCTCCAGGACGACCGTCGCGGTGAACGGCGGGCGGGGGGCGAGTGCGGCCAGGGGGCGTCCGGTGCCCCACTGCAAGGCGTGGGCCTTGACGGAAGTGAGTGTCATGAACATGCCTAACGTGAGTGCGTGGGTGGACGCGGGCGCCTGATGACGCGGAGCTGGGGATGTCGGCCGACGGCCGGAAGTCGAGGGGTGCGCATGCGGACGGAGGGCGCGTGCAGGCGCGGGAGGTGCAGACGCTGGAGGAGCGGGCGCGGGAGGAGCGGGCTGGCGGGGCCGCCTCGGGTCAGGAGGCGAGTCCGAGGAGCGTGAGCAGCGAGCGCAGTTCACGGCTCGCGACCTGGGCGCCGTAGAGCTGGGCCACGCCCGTGACGTTGAGGACGATCTCGTCGACGCCCGCCTCGCGGAAGGCCTCCAGTTTCGCGAGGAGTTCGCCGGGATCCCCGTAGAGGAAGGCGTCGCCGGCGACCAGGGCCGCGCCCCGCGCGCTCTCGTCGTCCGCCGCCGAACCGGTGGGGTCCGGGAGTTCGACGCCGCCGCGCCGGAGCATGTCCTGGTAGTGCGGCGCCTTCAGGTGGTGCCGGTTGGAGGCGAGGGCGAGGCGTACGGGGTCCCGGTCGGGCGCCGCCAGGGCGATCGGCACCATGGCCACCACCTTGGGCGCCGGCCGGTCCGCGCTCTCGGCACTCTTGCGCACCTCGGGCACGATCGTGTCGGCCAGGTAGCGGGCCGGGGTGAGCCAGCAGATCGCCGCGTCGGCCACCTCGCCGGCCACCCTCGCCATGCCGGGGCGCAGGACACCGAGCCCGACCTCGACGGGCGGTCCGGGCACCGGCGGGAGCAGCGCCTCCTGGTGCAGGTACTCCCCGTCCAGGACCGCGTCCGTACCGTCGAGGGCGGCGCGTACGGCGGTCAGGTACTCCCGGGCCGCGGTGAGCGGGCTCCGGTACGGGGCTCCGAGCAGGGCCTTCTGTACCGCGGGGGCTCCCGGCCCGTATCCGGCGAGGACCGGTTGACCGGTCATCAGCGCGAGGGAACGGGCCTGGAGGGCGGCCTCCGTGGGGTGGCGCAGCGGCATCAGGGTCACTCCGAGCCCGACGGGGACCCGGAATCCGGCGCCGGCGGCGTGGGCGAAGGCCTGGTGGGTCTCGGTGACCAGGCTCTGTCCCTGCCAGAGGCGTTCGGCCCCGGTCCAGTGGACGAGCCCGGCGAAGGGCAGGAGCTGCTCGGGGCGGCTCGGGACGAAGGGGACGAGCACCGAGTAGGCGGTCATCGGACTTTCTCTCCTTGTGCTCGGGGGCCGGGAGTTCGTTTCCCGGGAGCCGGACGATTGAAGATCGGAAGGGTCGAGGGAGATCGGATATCGCGGCGAGGGCCGGTGAATTCTGTAGCGGAGATCAAGTCGATCTCTTCCGGAAGTCCTCTTCGGGACGGGGTACTAGTCCCAGTTGTGGGTGTCACGCCCCGGGATGATCACGCAGACGCCGGGGAGCGGGAGACCGGCCGGAATCGGCGCGCAGACCTGGGTACCGGGGGCGGGAAGCGGGGCCGGAGCGTCGGCGTTCGCGGTGCCGGCACCGGCCAGTCCGATCAGTACGGCGGCGGCGAGAGTGACGCTGAGGCGCTTCATCACGGTGGTTCCCCCTTGATTTGCGATCCGTCCCGGATCCGGCCTTTCCCGCCCGGTCCCGGTGGCCTCCGGTGTTTTTCCGGCGGCTCCTTGTGACCACAACTCTGCCGTTCGAAAAGGCTTCGTTCGAGGGCTGTCACGCGCAGCTTGCTGCGTTCTGCGAGGTCACTTACTGCACCGTCCGCGACCCCCTTCCGCGCCCGGACCTGGAAGCGGAATGGATCATTGCCGTAGCCTTGACCCGGGGTAACAGGTAGATCTAGGCCGGGTAATGACCGGCCACGGCGTTGGGGGAATCCATGGGGGATCCGGATCTGGCGTTTCTCGATATCGATCCGGAGGACGAACGCTTCTACCGCGTCCTGCTCAGGAGCGGCGGCGCCGATCTCGAACAGCTCGTGCGGCACGCCGATCTGGACGAGGAGGCGGTGGGCGTCCTGCGGCGGCGGGCCACGGACCTCGGTCTCGCCGCGATGACCGACGGGCTGCTGCGCCCGGTCAGTCCCGCCAAGGCGGTGCAGCACCTGATCGACGCCCGGCTCGCCCGGATCCGGCAGGAGTTGGAGACCAAGGCGGCGGCGGACGCGATCGTGGCCTCGCTGCTCGCGGAACGGGACGCGGCCACGACCTCGGACGCGATCGCGGGGGCCGACCGGCCTCCCATGGAACGGCTGATGGGCATCGAGCAGGTGCGGTCGGCCATCGACGAGCTGACCTTCTTCACCCGGTCGGAATCCATGACCACCTGGCCCTCGGGGGTGATGCGGCCGGAGATCATCGAGACCTCCCGGCCCGCCGACGCCCGCATCCTGCGGCGCGGGATCCGGATGCGCAGCCTGTTCGGGGCGGCCGCGCTGGACGATCCGGCCACGATGGCGTATCTGCGGGAGATGGTCGGCAAGGGGGCGGAGGTACGGGTGTCCCGCCTCGACCTGGAGCGCATCCTCATCTTCGACCGGGCTGCGGCGCTGACGCCGATCGACCCCTCCGACAGCAAGCGGGGAGCGCTCCTGACCCGTGAACCGGGCCTGGTGACCACGCTGGTGTCCCTCTTCGACCGGATGTGGGGCCAGGCGCAGGAAATTCCGGCGGCGGCTGACGAGGAGGGGCCGGCGGTGTCGGGCGAGCGCCCGACCGAACTGGAGCGCCGGATCCTGGAGTCGCTGTGCACGGCCGACAAGGACGAGAACGGGGCGCGGGACGTGGGGATCTCGGTGCGGACGTACCGCAAGTACGTGGCGACGCTGATGCATCGGCTCGACGCGTCGAACCGGTTCCACGCGGCGCTGCTCGCACGGGAGCGCGGCTGGATCTGAGCGGGGCGGGCCCGGCGGCCGCCGGGCCGACACGGTGCCCGGGCCGGCAGGTGCGCCGGCCCCGGTGAGCGCGGAGTCCGCGTCGGAGGTGCTCCCCCTTCGCGGACTCCGACTAAGACGGCCACGGCTACGCGCGGGACCGCTGCAGTGCGCGGGCGCAGGAGAGCACGCCGACGGCGAGCACACCCATGACCACGTACCGCGCGGTGCCGTCGAACAGCACGGTGGACGAGGCCAGGAGGGCGATCAGCACACCGGTCGTGACGGCGAGCGGGTTCTTCTGGGTCTGGGCCATGGTGGTGGCTCCTTCGGAAGCGGGGATGGCCATTCCACTCTGACAGCGGGGCCCGTGCGCCCGGCCCCGTTACGGGTGCAGCTTCCGGCATTCCGGCTCGCAGCATGCTGCGGGCCGGCTGCGGGAGAACGCCCTCGGGACGTCATCAGCCCGCCTTCGCGGCGAGTACGGGATCCACGCCCCGGGTCTGCGCGGCGAGGGTCCGCAGGGCTGCCTCGCAGGAGGAACCTGCTTCGGCGGTGTACTTGACGGCCGGGACGGTGCTTCAGGCGAGGGCGGTGACCAGCAGGGTGAAGGCGGCGACGATGACGGCGACGCGGGCGTAGTGGAAGCGTTCCCAGCGGTGCAGCTGCTGCTTCCAGTCGGCGGGCCGGTTCTCGGGGGTCCACGTCTTGTTGAGGTTGTTGATCGGGACGAGCAGCAGGACCGACATGACCACGCTGAGCATCAGCAGTGCGCCCGCGGTGACGACGAGCCCGGTGCCCTGGTGGTGCCATCCGGTGACGGCCCGGACGGCGACGAGGACGAGCGAGCCGATGTACCAGACCGGCATCACGGCGCCGAGCATCCGGCCGCCGTGGGCATGGCCGAGTTGGCGGCTGTCGTCGGGGAGCGCGTTGAGGATCCGGCTCATGACGAAGGCGACGGCGAACTCCACTCCCACCATCACGCCGACGACCACGGTGGTGACGACCTCGAGTGCGTTGAGCATGATGACCCCTCCAGAGATCTAGCGCTGCTAGCTGGTGAGGCAACGCTAGTGCAACTGCCGCTCGATTGTCTAGCAGTGCTAGGATCCACTCATGTCGGTACAGGAACGCAAGCAGCGCGAACGTGCGGTCCGCGAGCGCCTCATCGTGGCGACGGCCCGCGAACTCGCCGAGCAGCAGGGCTGGGACGCGGTCACCACCCGCCGGCTCGCCGAGCGCATCGAATACAGCCAGCCCGTCCTCTACAGCCACTTCCGGGGCAAGCGCGAGATCATCGGCGCCGTGGCCCTGGAAGGAGCCGCCGAGATGGCCACGGCGCTGCGGGCCGCGGCATCCGCCGCGAACAGCCCCCGCGAGCGGGTCACGGCCCTCGCCCGCACCTACCTCGACTTCGCCGAACGCAACCCGGCCGTCTACGACGCCATGTTCCAGCTCGACGGCGGCCTGGCGTTCGCGCACGAGGACACCCCCGAGCCCCTGAAGGACGCCTTCGCCGCGCTGCTGGAGACTCTCGGCGAGGTCGCCGGGGACGGCGTCCACCCGGGACTGTTCACCGAGACGTTCTGGGCGGCCCTGCACGGGCTGGCCACCCTGACCCGCGCGGGACGGCTGCCGCCCGCAGACGCCGGGCGGCGGGTGGAACTGCTGGTGGACCGGCTCGCCATGGTCTGACACACCGCTCGGTGCGGGGCACCGGACGTCACCGAGGCGGGCCCCCACCGAGGCGGGCGCCCGCCTCGGTG
>NZ_JBEXPT010000129.1:0-18165 GCF_040612195.1 Streptomyces sp. NPDC006450
CCCCGCGACCCTGCTGCTCACCGCCCTCGGGCCGGCCCCGCGGCTGTGGGCCGGGCCCGCCGGGCTCGACGTCTCCCTCGGCGCGGGCAGCGAGGTCGCGCTCCGCGAGACCGGCGCGCTCGGCATCGCCGGGCCCCGGGCCCGGCTGACCGGTGTGGCCCGCTCCGTCATCGCGCGGCTCGCGGCCCTGCACGCCCCCGGCCAGCGCCTGGAGATCGTGCTGATCTCCTCCGACCGGGCCCGGCCGCTCGCCGAACGCCGCCGCGACTGGGGCTGGCTCGGCTGGCTGCCCCACGTACGCCCCGCTCACGGCCAGGACTGCCGGCTGCTGCTCGCCTACGACCGCGATCAGGCGGCCGCCCGTGCCGGGGAGCTGACCCGGCGGCTCGACGACGGCCCCCTCGGCACCCACTGGGCCGCCGCCGGCCCGGACGCGGTGCGCGAGGCCTCGTACGGCTACCGGGGCCCGTTCACGCTCCTGGTCCTCGACGGCGACCCCGGTCCCGGGGCGCTCCGGGACATCACCAGCCGGCTGGCCTCGCACGGGCCGGCCGCCGGGATCCACGTGCTGGCCCTGGCCGAGGCGCCGGCCGCGACGCCCGCCTCGCCCGTCGCCGAGACGTACGAGGCGGCCTGCGCGGCCTCGCCCGCCTTCCGGGACTGCTCGACCGCAGCGCTGCTCAGCGGTGATGTGGCCACGACCGTACGGACCTTCGCGGTCTCGGGCGGCAGACCGGCCGCGTCCGGCGGGACGGCCACGGCGGACGCCGTGTCGGCGGCCTGGGCGGAGCGGTTCGCCCGCGCCCTGGCCCCCCTGAAGGCCGACTCCCCCGTCGTGGAGGGCGGTTACCGGCCGGCCGCCGCCAACCTGCCCCTGACCTCGCGGCTGCTGGACGAGTTGGGGCTGGCCCGGGCCACCCCGGCTTCCCTGATGGCCCGTTGGGCCGCCTCCACCGATCAGGGGCAGCGCCTGGGCGGGCTGGCGGACATAGTCCTCGGCACCGGCCGGCGCGGGCCCGTGGGCGCCGAACTGGTCACCGACGGGCCGCACCTGCTGATCGAGGGGCCCGCCGGCAGCGGCCGTACGGAACTGCTGCGCTCCGTCGCGGCGTCCCTGTCGGCCGCGGCGCGGCCCGACCGGCTCGGCCTGGTCCTGCTCGACGGGGCCGGCGGTGAGCGCGGCGACGGCCTGCTGCCCTGTACCGAGCTGCCGCACGTCTCGGCGCACCTGGTCGCCTCGGACCCTTTGCGGATGCGGGAGTTCGCGCAGGCGCTGGGCGCGGAGCTCAAGCGGCGGGCCGAGCTCCTGGACGGGGTGCCGTTCTCCGAGTGGCACGCCGTGCGCGAGGTCTCCGACCGGATGGTCGCGCCGCGCCAGCCCACACCGGGCGAGCTGCGCGGCGATCTCGAACCCCAGCGTTCCGGCACCCTGCGGCTGCGCTCCTCGGCCACCCGCACCGATCCGGCGGCCGGTCCGAGCCCGCTGCCCCGCCTCGTCGTGCTCGTGGACGACTTCGACGCGCTGGTCGCGCCGGGCCTGGGCAGCACCGGCCGGCCCGCCGCCGGTTCGGTGGTCCGCGCCCTGGAGGCGGTGGCCCGCGAGGGAGCCCGTCTCGGGGTGCACCTGGTGGCCACGAGCGCGCGGCCGGACCGGACGGCCGACACCGAGCTGGCCCGGCTCACGACGCTGCGCGTGGAGCTCGACGCCCCCGACCAGCCGGGCCCCGGCCGGGGCGTGCTCCGGTACGCCGACGGGCGCGCGGTCCCGTTCCAGGGCGGCCGGGTCACCGGCCGGATCCCCCGGACGGCGACGCTGCGGCCGACGGTGGTGCCGGTGGAGTGGGAGCGGATGGGTGATCCGCCGGCCCGTCGCCCGGTCCGCGAGCTGGGCAACGGCCCGACCGACCTGGCGCTGCTGGCCAGCGCCCTGGACCGGGCCTCGCACCTGGTGTCGGCGGTCCCCGTGCTGTTCCCCCCGGCCCCCTGAACCGGCACCCGAACGGCACCGGACCGGCACCCGGCCGGCCCCTGACCGCCACCCCGGGCAGGCACCCGAGCGGGCCTGCGCGCACCCCCGTACAACGCGAGGCGGTATTGCGGGGGTGCGCGGGGCGGCGTAGACCTTGTGGCACGGGACACACCATCGCCAGCGAGGCACCGGGGGCACCGCCATGCGCAAGCACGGAACGAGCCGAACAACCACCTCTCGTACGCACCACACGTGGGCCGCTCTGGCCGTGGCCGGCGCGCTCGCGCTGAGCGCCTGCGGCGGAGACGGCAAGGAGCCCGCGAAGGGCCCGGACGGCCCCGACGCCTCGGGCGGGCCGTCCGTCGCCTTACCCCGTCTCGACGGGGAGAAGCTGGAGGTCGCCGCCGTCTGGACGGGCGCGGAGCAGGCGAACTTCGTCAAGGTCCTGGAGGAGTTCGAGCGGCGGACGGGCGCCACCGTCACCTTCGTCCCGGCGCAGGACCCGATCGTCACCTTCCTCGGATCGAAGATCGCGGGCGGCGCCCCGCCGGACGTGGCCCTGCTCCCGCAGGTGGGGGCGCTGGTCTCGGCGGTCAAGAACAAGTGGGCGCAGCCGGTGGGCGCCGACGCCCAGGCCCAGCTCGACAAGAACTACTCGAACGGCTGGAAGACGCTGGGCGCGGTCGACGGCACCCAGTACGGCGTGTACTACAAGGCCGCCAACAAGTCGCTGATCTGGTACAACGCGAAGGCCTTCGAGGCGGCGGGCGTACGGCCCCCGGCCACCTGGAAGGAGCTCCTCACGGCGGCCGACACCCTGTCCGCGTCCGGTACTCCGGCGGTTTCGGTGGCCGGGGCCGACGGCTGGACCCTGACCGACTGGTTCGAGAACGTCTACCTCTCGCAGGCGGGCCCGGAGAAGTACGACCAGTTGGCGAAGCACGAGATCAAGTGGACGGACGACAGCGTCAAGCAGGCGCTGACCTCGCTCGCCGAGCTGTTCGGCCGCAAGGACTTCCTGGCGGGCGGGCAGAGCGGGGCGCTGGCGACCGAGTTCCCGAAGTCGGTGACGCAGACCTTCACCGGCGGCGACCGGCCGGCGGCCGCGATGGTCTTCGAGGGCGACTTCGTGGCGGTGAACATCGCCCAGACGCAGGCGAAGGTGGGCACGGACGCCCTGGTCTTCCCCTTCCCGGCGGTCGGCGCCAAGGCGCCGGTGGTCTCGGGCGGGGACGTGGCGGTCGCACTGAAGGCCTCGAAGGGCGCGCAGGCGCTGCTGACGTTCCTGGCCTCGCCGGACTCGGCACGGATCCAGGCCCGTGAGGGCGGGTTCCTCTCCCCGAACAAGTCGCTCGAACCGGCCGCGTATCCGAACGACATCCAGCGCGGCATCGCCGAGGCCCTGATCGCTGCGGGCGACAACTTCCGCTTCGACATGTCGGACCAGGCCCCGGCGGCCTTCGGCGGGACGCCGGGCGCGGGCGAGTGGAAGGCGCTCCAGGACTTCCTGGCGAACCCGGCCGACGTGGCGGGGACGCAGGCGAGGCTGGAGGCGGACGCGGCCAAGGCCTACGGGAACTGATCCCGTGGCCTCCCCCGCCACCGGTCCCCGCTCCCCGAAGAGCAGGGAGACCCGGCGCCGCCGGCTGACCGCCGCGGCGTTCCTGCTCCCCTCCCTCGTCCTGCTCGGCGCGCTCGTCGTGCACCCCATCGGCTACTCGCTCTACCGCAGCTTCTTCGACCGCTCCGGCGAGGATTTCGTGGGCGTCGGGAACTACGGGGAGATCCTGCGCGACGACACGATCCGCACCGCCCTGGGGAACACGGCGATCTGGGTGGTGCTGGCCCCTGTCACCGCCACCGCGCTCGGCCTGCTCTTCGCCGTGCTGACCGAACGGGTGCGCTGGGGAACGGCCTTCAAACTGATCGTCTTCATGCCGATGGCCATCTCGATGCTCGCCGCGGGCATCATCTTCCGGCTCGTCTACGACGCCGACCCCGACCGGGGCGTCGCCAACGCCGTCTGGGTCGGCGTCCACGACACCTTCGCCGAGTCCTCCGCCTTCCCCAAGGCCCGCCCCGGCCGGGACTCGCCGCTGGTCCCGGCCGACGGAGGCGCGTTCGTGACCCGCGATCCGGTACGGGCGGGCGTGCCCGCCCCGCTCCCGCTGGTCGGCATCGCCCCGGAATCCCTCCCCTCGGGGACGCGTACGGCGCGGCCGGCCGCCACCGAGCCCGGGAAGGTCACCGGCACCGCCTGGCAGGACTTCACCCGGGGCGGGGGCGGCACGACGAACACGGTCGACGCCACCGAGTCCGCGCTGTCGGGGCTGCGCGTCGAGGCGGTCAAGGACGGCCGGGTGGTCGACTCGGCGAGGACCCGGGCCGACGGCACCTTCACGCTGTCCGCCGCGGCCGACGGCGCGGTGCTGCGGCTGCCCGCCTCGAACTTCCGGGAGGCGTACGGGGGCGTCGAGTGGCTCGGCCCGACGCTGGTGACCCCGGCGGTGATCGGGGCCTACGTGTGGATGTGGGCCGGGTTCGCGATGGTGCTGATCGGGGCCGGGCTGGCCGCCGTACCGCGCGAGCTGCTGGAGGCGGCGCGGGTGGACGGGGCGAGCGAGTGGCAGGTGCTGCGGCGGGTCACGGTGCCGCTGCTGGCGCCCGTCCTGGCCGTCGTGCTGGTCACCCTCGTCATCAACGTCATGAAGGTCTTCGACCTGGTCTTCGTGATCGCGCCGGGGGCGGTGCAGGACGACGCCAACGTCCTGGCCCTCCAGCTGTACCGGACCTCCTTCGGCACGGACGCCGATCCGGGGCTGGGCAGTGCCATCGCGGTGCTGCTGCTGGTGCTGGTGGCTCCCGTCATGGCCTACAACATCCGCCGGATGCGCCGGGAGGCCCGCCGATGAGCACAGCGCCGCGCACCCCGTCCCGTACGCCGTCCGACGCGTCCCCCGGCCCGTCCGCCGCCGCGCCCCGCGTCCCTGCCCGCCCGCCCCGCGTCCCGCCCACCGCACGGACCCTGGCCGCCCGGGCGGCGGGCGGGGCGCTGCGCGTCTTCCTCGTCCTCGCGGGCCTGTTCTGGCTGCTGCCCACGCTCGGGCTGCTGATCTCCTCCTTCCTCTCCCCCACCGCGCTGAACGACGGCGGCTGGTGGCAGGTGCTGACGGCACCCTCCCGGCTGACGGCCGACAACTACGAGCGGCTGCTGGCCAACGAGACCGTCACGGGCTCGCTGATCGACACGGCGGCCATCGCCGTCCCGGCGACCCTGCTCGTCCTGGCGCTGGGGGCGTTCGCCGGATACGCCTTCGCCTGGATGGAGTTCCCGGGCCGCGACTGGCTGTTCCTGGTCGTGGTGGCGCTGCTGGTCGTACCCGTCCAGGTGGCGTTGATCCCGGTCTCCGAACTCTTCGGCTCCATCGGCCTGTTCGAGACCACGGCGGGCGTGGTCCTCTTCCACACCGCCTTCGGGCTGCCGTTCGCCGTGTTCCTGCTGCGGAACTTCTTCGCGGAGATCCCGCGGGAGCTGCTGGAGGCGGCCCGGCTCGACGGTGCGGGCGAACTGCGGCTGTTCACACGGGTGGTGCTGCCGCTGGGCGGTCCGGCGATCGCCTCGCTCGGCATCTTCCAGTTCCTGTGGGTGTGGAACGACATGCTGGTCGCCCTGGTCTTCGCGGACTCGGCGCACCCGCCCGTCACGGTCGCGCTCCAGCAGCAGGTACGGCAGTTCGGGAACAACATCGACGTACTGGCGCCCGGGGCCTTCCTGTCGATGGTGGTGCCGCTCGTCGTCTTCTTCGCCTTCCAGCGTCAGTTCGTCTCGGGGGTGATGGCGGGAGCGATCAAGTAACCGGCTGCACCCGACCGGCTGGCGATCATGGCGTTGACGTGCCGGGTTGACGCTCCGTAACCCGAATGCCGCACCCTGCGTAACCCGATCACCACGCCGGGGGTTCCTGGGCCATATGCCCGCGCCGACCCCTGGATGTGCCGTGCCCCGGTTCAGCGTCATCGTGCCCGCGTACAAGGTCCAGGCCTACCTCCAGGAGAGTCTGGACTCGGTCCTGACCCAGTCGTACCCGGATCTCGAACTGATCGTGGTCGACGACGCCTCCCCGGACGCCTGCGGTTCGATCATCGACGACCACGCGGCCCGCGACCCCCGGGTCACCGCCGTCCACCTGGCGCACAACCTCGGCCTGGGGCCGGCCCGCAACGCGGGCCTGTCCCGGGCCACGGGCGACTACGTGCTGTTCCTCGACGGCGACGACACCCTCGCCCCCGGCGCCCTGCAGGCCATCACCGACCGGCTGAAGGCCACCGGCTCCCCGGACGTCCTCGTCTACGACTACGCGCGCACCTACTGGACCGGCGAGACGGTCCCGGGCAGCCTCTCCCACCGCCTCTCCGAAGAGGGCCCGGCCAGCTTCCGCCTCGCCGACCGCCCCTCCCTCCTCGGCATGCTGACGGTGGTGTGGAACAAGGCCTACCGCCGCGAGTACGTGGAACGCGAGGGCCTCTCCTTCCCGCCCGGCTTCTACGAGGACACCCCCTGGACCTACCCCGCGCTCCTGGCGGCGGAGTCCGTGGCGGTCCTGGACCGGGTCTGCGTGCACTACCGCCAGCGCCGCACGGGCTCGATCCTGACCACGTCCACCCGCCGCCACCTGGACGTCTTCGACCAGTACGACCGCGTCTTCGGCTACCTCGCCACCCGCCCCGAGCTGGAGCGCTGGCGGCCCGCCGTGCACCGGCGCATGGCCGAGCACTTCTGCGCCCTGTACGCGGATCCGCGCCGGCTCCCGCGCGCCGCCCGGGCCGAGTTCTTCGCCCGGGCCTCGGCCCTGCTGCGCCGCTACCGGGTGCCGGGCCCCCGTCCGCTGTCCCTGAGCCGGACGGACCGCACCCGCCACCTCCTGATGCGGCTGGGCACGAGGCGCGCGTACCGCGTCCTGTCCCTGCTCCGCTCGGCCTCGCTCACGGCGGGCCGCGCCGGGGTCACCCTGGGCCGGGGCCTGCGCGAGACCGTCCTGCGCCTGCACTACCGCACGCAGCGCCTGCTCCCCCTCCGCCCGGAGCTGGCGGTCTTCTCCGCGTACTGGCACGGCGGTTACGCCTGCAACCCGGCGGCGATCGAGGCCAAGCTGCGCGAACTCGCCCCGCGCATGCGGACGGCCTGGATCTGCGAACCCGGACACGCCTCGACCCTGCCCCGTGACACCACCCCCCTGCGCCCGGGCTCGGCGGCGTACTGGACGGCCCTGGCCCGCGCCACCTACCTCGTCACGAACGTCAACTTCGACCGTGCGCTGGTCAAGCGCCCCGGCCAGATCCTCGTCCAGACGCAGCACGGCACCCCGCTCAAGCGGGTCGGCCTCGACCTCCAGGACCGTCCGGCGGCCACCCCCACGACGGACTTCGCGGGCCTGCTCCGCGGCGCGGACCAGTGGGACTACCTGCTCTCCTCCAACCGCCACTCCACCCTCGTCTGGGAGAAGGCGGTCCCGTCCTCGTACACCACGCTCGAATACGGCTATCCCCGCAACGACGTGTTCCACCAGGCCACCCAGGCGGACGTCCTGGAACTGCGCGAACGCCTCGGCATCCCGCCGGGCTCCACGGCGATCCTGTACGCGCCGACGCACCGCGACTACCGCCGCAGCCGCCCCGCCCCGCCGGACTTCGAGCGCATCCTGCGCGACCTGGGCCCGCGCTTCACGATCCTGACCCGCACCCACCTCACCTACGCGGGCGCGCCCTCCCCCGAGCCGCACCCGCGCCTGCTGGACGTCTCGTCCCACCCCTCCGTCGAGGAACTCTGCCTGGCCTCCGACGCGTTGGTGACGGACTACTCGTCCCTGATGTTCGACTACGCGTCCCTGGACCGCCCGATCGTCATCCACGCGGACGACTGGGAGGCGTACGAGGCCTCCCGCGGCACGTACTTCGACCTCCGGGCCTTCCCCCCGGGGGCGATCGCCCGCACCGAGGACGAGCTGGTGGACATCTTCTCCACCGGCCACTGGCAGGGCTCGCGCTCGGCGCAGCTCCGCGCGTCCTTCCGGACCCGGTTCTGCACGCACGACGACGGCCAGGCGGCGGAGCGCGTGGTCCGCCGCGTCTTCCTGAGCCAGCCGACCGCGCCCATCACCCCCCTGGAAGACCGCCGCCCCGCCCCGGCAGCCCCCTCCGCCACCCCGGAACCCACCCTGGCCCACCTGACCGCGAGCCGTTGGCCGTAACGGACGTCAGCCGCCCCGGCGCCGAAGGACCGAGCGCCGGGGCGCAGCCCCGGTCCCCCTCGGCCCATCCGACGCGTGAGGACCGGGGCCCGGGGCGCAGGCCCCACGGGGGCCCGGGGCGCAGCCCCGGGGAACGGGCGATGGGCGGGGAGGGGGCGAGACCCGCGCAGCGGGAGTCCCTCAGGCCGGCCCGGCCGTCATCCCGGCAACGACCGACCGCGCAAGGTCGTCCAGGTATCCCGCCGGGACGACGTCCCGTACAACGACCTGCCGCCAGTACAACGGCCCGATCGCCAGATCGAGCGCCCTGCCCGCGTCCACCCCCACCGGCAGCTCCCCCCGCGACACCGCCTCGGCGATGATCCCCTCCGCCATCCGCCGCTGCCCCTCCAGCAGAGCCCCCCGCACCGCGTCCGCGATCTCCGGATTACGCGCCGCCTCCACCAGCAGGTCAGGGATCACCGCCGAGGCCACCGGATGCCGCAGCACATGCGTCATCACCTCCAGCAGCGCGCGTACGTCCCCGTGGAGCGACCCCGTCGACGGCACCGGCAGGCCGTCCGTCGCGAAGGCGCCGACCAGGTCCAGCACCAGGTGCAGCTTCGACTTCCACCGGCGGTACACGGCCGTCTTCCCCACGCCCGCCCGCCGCGCGATGCCCTCGATCGACATCCGCGCGAAGCCGACGGTGGCCAGCTCCTCGACGACGGCCGCACGGATCGCCTCGGTCACGTCCTCGCGCAGGACGGCGGCACCGGCGGGGGCTCTTCGGGCGGCGGGGGCGGGGGCAGGGGCGGCAGCAGGCTCACGGGTCATGAGCAGAGCATAGCCCGCGACGACGATACGGTTGCGTTCCGACGTCTCACGATCTAACCTCACCGTAGCGACGATACGGACCCGTCCCATCGCCGGCCGACGCCCCGACCCCGTCGAAAGCGACCCACGTGACTGCGACCACCGCGCCACCCCCGGCCCCCGCCCCCGCCCCGGCGAACCACCAGCCCGGGGCCAACGGCAGGGCCCCGGACCCCATCGCCGAGCTGGCGGCGGCCCACGACCTGACCCTCAGTGGAGCCCGCCCCACCCTCCCCCGCTACCTCGCGCAGCTCTGGGGCCGGCGCCACTTCGTGACCGCGTACGCCACCGCCCGGATGCACGCCCAGTACAGCCAGGCCAGCCTCGGCCAGGTCTGGCACCTGATGACCCCGCTGCTCAACGCCGCCGTCTACTACTTCATCTTCGGCATCGTCATGCACGCCGAGCGCGGCGTGCCGAACTACATCACCTTCCTGATCACGGGCGTCTTCGTCTGGGACTTCATCGGAAGCTGCATCAACGCCTCGACGCGCGCCGTCCAGTCCAACCTGGGCCTGGTGCGCGCCCTGCACTTCCCGCGCGCCTCGCTGCCGCTGTCCACCGTCGTCCAGCTCTTCCAGCAGTTGCTGATCACCATGGGCGCGCTGATCATCCTGCTGCTCGTCTTCGGCCAGACCCCGGCCCTGAGCTGGGTGCTGGCCCTCCCCACCCTCGTCCTCATGGCCGTCTTCTGCGCCGGCTGCGCCATGGTCATGGCGCGGGTCGGGGCGAAGAGCCCGGACGTCAGCCAGCTGATGCCCTTCATCCTGCGGACGTGGATGTACGCCTCGGGCGTCATGTGGTCGATCGACCAGATGCTCACGACGGACCACCTGCCGCACTGGGTCTCGATGGCCCTCAAGCTCAACCCGGCCGCCGTCTACATCGACCTGATGCGCTTCTCGCTCATCGACTCGTACACGGCGCACCAGCTCCCGCACCACGTGTGGCTGGTCGCCCTGGGCTGGGCCCTGCTCGCCGGCGTCGGCGGGTTCGTTTTCTTCTGGAAGGCAGAGGAGGAGTACGGCCGTGGCTGACACCGCAACCGGGACCCGGACCCCGACCGTCATCGCCGACGACGTCCACGTGATCTACAAGGTGCACGGCTCGGGCGGCCGCAAGGGCGGCGCGACCGCGGCCCTGAGCCGGATGTTCTCCCGCAGGCCCGCCCCCGGCATCCGCGAGGTGCACGCCGTCAAGGGCGTCAGCTTCACCGCGTACAAGGGCGAGGCCATCGGCCTGATCGGCACCAACGGCTCCGGCAAGTCCACCCTGCTGTCCGCCATCGCCGGCCTCCAGCCGGTCGCGCGCGGCAGGATCTTCTCGCACGGCCAGCCGTCCCTGCTCGGCGTGAACGCCGCCCTGATGAACGACCTGACCGGCGAACGCAACGTGGTCCTCGGCGGGCTCGCCATGGGAATGTCCAAGCAGCAGATCCGGCAGCGCTACCAGGAGATCGTCGACTTCTCCGGAATCAACGAGAAGGGCGACTTCATCTCCCTGCCCATGCGCACCTACTCCTCCGGCATGGGCGCCCGGCTGCGCTTCTCCATCGCCGCCGCCAAGGACCACGACGTCCTGATGATCGACGAGGCCCTGGCCACCGGCGACGCCGCCTTCCAGCGCCGCAGCCAGGCCCGCATCGAGGAACTCCGCGAACGGGCCGGCACCGTCTTCCTCGTCAGCCACGGCATCGGCACGGTCCGCGAGACCTGCGACCGCGCGATCTGGCTCGAATCAGGCGTCCTGCGCATGGACGGCCCCTCCAAAGAGGTCTGCGACGCCTACGAAGCCTTCACCCGCAAGCGCTGACCACATGGGCCGGGCCCGGAACCCCCAAGGGGGTCCCGGGCCCGGCCCGTACGAGTTCCGCCGCCCGCAGGGCTACGCGTGCGCCCTCAGGAGCGACCGCATCGTCCGCATGGCCACCGACAGGTTCGCCAGGTCGAAGTCGTCCGACCCCTGGATCTCGTCCAGGGTCGTCCGCGCCCGCCCGATGATCGCCGAGTTCTTCTCCTCCCACGCCTTGAAGCGCTCCTCGGGAGTGGAAGTACCGTTCCCGACCGCCAGCACGTCCGCGGTCAGCGCCGCGTGCGCCGAGAACAGGTCCTCGCGGATGGACGCGCGGGCCATCGACTGCCAGCGGTCGGCCCGCGGCAGTTCGATGATCCGGTCCATCAGCTGGGTGATGTCGAGCCGGTCGGCGAGGTCGTAGTACACCTCGGCGACGGCCAGCGGCTCGACGCCCGTACGGTCCGAGATCGCGACGATGTCCAGCGTCGGGAAGGCCGAGGAGAACCCGGCCACCTTCGCCGCCAGCTCCTCCGGCACGCCCTCGCCGATCAGCTCGGCCATGACCGCCTCGTACCACTCCAGGTCCGCGCCGCGCACCAGCTTCGGCAGGTCCGACCAGACCCGCTCCACCCGCTCGGCGAAGAACTCGATGGTCTCGGTGATCTGGAGCGGCTGCGGCCGGTTGTTCAGCAGCCAGCGCGTACCGCGCTCGACCAGCCGCCGCGAGTGCAGCCGGATCCGGGTCTGGACGTCGGCGGCGACCTTGTTGTCGAGGGCCTCGACCGCGTCCCACACGCCGGCCAGGCCGAAGATCTCGCGGGCCGCGAGCTGCGCCCGGACGATCTCCTCCAGGGAGGCTCCGGTCTCCTCGCGCAGTCGGTGCAGGAAGGTCGAGCCACCGCTGTTGACGGTGTCGTTGACCAGCACCGTGGTGATGATCTCGCGGCGCAGCGCGTGCCCGTCGACCTGCTCGGGGAACTTCGCCAGCAGCGCGGCCGGGAAGTAGGCGTGCAGCAGGCGGTCGAGGTACGGGTCGTCCGGCAGCTCGGTGTGGATGAGCTCGTCCGCCACCGTGATCTTGGTGTAGGCGAACAGGACGGCCAGCTCCGGCTGGGTCAGGCCCTTGCCGTTGTTCAGCAGCTCTCGGAGCTGCCGGTCGTTGGGCAGGAACTCCAGCGCGCGGTCCAGCAGGCCGTCCCGGCCCAGGCGGCGCATGAAGCGCTGCTGGGCGTGGAGCAGGCTGGGGGCCTGGGCGGCGCCGTTGGACAGCGCCACGTTCTGCGCGTAGTTGTTGCGCAGCACCAGACGGCCGACCTCGTCGGTCATCTCGGCGAGGAACTTGTTGCGCTGCTTGACGGTCAGGTCCCCGTCGGCGACGACCGAGTTCAGCAGGATCTTGATGTTCACCTCGTGGTCGGAGGTGTCCACGCCCGCGCTGTTGTCGATGGCGTCGGTGTTGATCTTGCCGCCCTCGCCGCCGGCGCCGCTGCGGGCGAACTCGATGCGGCCGAGCTGGGTCAGGCCCAGGTTGCCGCCCTCGCCGATGACCTTGGCGAACACGTCGGAGCCGTTGACGCGGATGGCGTCGTTGGCCTTGTCGCCGACGTCGGCGTGCGTCTCGGCCGTCGCCTTGACGTACGTACCGATGCCGCCGTTCCACAGCAGGTCCACGGGGGCCTTGAGGATGGCCTGCATCAGCTCGGCCGGGGTCATCTTGGTGACGCCCGCCTCGATGCCGAGGGCCGCGCGGACCTGCGCGTTGACCGGGATGGCCTTGGCGCTGCGCGGGTGGATCCCGCCGCCGGCGGACAGCAGCTCGCTGTCGTAGTCGGCCCACGAGGAGCGCGGCAGCTCGAACAGGCGCCGGCGCTCGGCGTAGGAGGTCGCCGCGTCCGGGTTCGGGTCGATGAAGATGTGCCGGTGGTCGAAGGCCGCGACGAGGCGGATGTGCTCGGAGAGCAGCATGCCGTTGCCGAAGACGTCGCCGGACATGTCGCCGACGCCCACGACCGTGAAGTCCTGGGTCTGGGTGTCGTGCCCGAGCTCGCGGAAGTGCCGCTTGACGGACTCCCAGGCGCCGCGGGCGGTGATGCCCATGCCCTTGTGGTCGTAGCCGGCCGAGCCGCCGGAGGCGAAGGCGTCGCCCAGCCAGAACCCGTAGGACTCGGCGACCCCGTTGGCGATGTCGGAGAAGGTCGCGGTGCCCTTGTCGGCGGCGACGACGAGGTAGGTGTCGTCCTCGTCGTGGCGGACCACGCCCTTGGGCCGCACGACCTCGCCGCCGACCATGTTGTCGGTGATGTCGAGCAGCGCCGAGATGAAGATCTTGTACGAGGCGATGCCCTCGGCGAGCCAGGCGTCGCGGTCCACCGACGGGTCGGGGAGGTTCTTGGCGACGAAGCCGCCCTTGGCGCCGACGGGCACGATGACGGTGTTCTTGACCATCTGCGCCTTGACCAGGCCGAGGATCTCCGTACGGAAGTCCTCGCGGCGGTCGGACCAGCGCAGGCCACCACGGGCGACCTTGCCGAAGCGCAGGTGGACGCCCTCGACGCGCGGGGAGTACACCCAGATCTCGAAGGCCGGACGCGGCGCCGGCAGGTCGGGGATGGCCTGCGGGTCGAACTTCATCGACACGTACGAGTGCTGCTCGCCCGCGGCGTTGAGCTGGAAGAAGTTCGTGCGCAGCGTCGCCTTGATGAGGGTGAGGAAGGAGCGCAGGATCCGGTCCTCGTCCAGCGAGGCGACCTGGTCCAGGGCCCCGTCCAGCTCCTCCAGCATCGCGTCGACGAGCTCGGTGCCCGCGGACTGGCGGCCCGGCGACATCCGGGCCTCGAAGAGGGAGACGAGCAGCCGGGTGGTGTGGACGTTGTTGCGGAGGGTGTCCTCCATGTAGTCCTGGCTGAAGGTGGCACCCGCCTGGCGCAGGTACTTGGCGTACGCGCGCAGGACCACGGCCTGGCGCCAGGTCAGTCCGGCGCCCAGCACCAGGGTGTTGAAGTTGTCGTTCTCGGCGTCGCCCTGCCAGACCGCCGAGAAGGCGTCCTGGAACCGCTCGCGGGCGTCGTCGCCGAGGTAGGGGGAGGTCCCGGCGGAGTCCCCGTTGCCGCTCGCGAGCGGCATCCGCAGACCGAAGTCGTAGATCCACGCGTTGGTGCGGTCGGTGCAGCGCAGCTCGTACGGCCGCTCGTCGGTGACCTCGACGCCCAGGCGCTGCAGGACCGGCAGGACCGCGGAGAGCGAGACCTGCTCACCCGTGCGGTAGATCTTGAACCGGCGTTCGCCGGGGCCCGCGCCGACCGGCTCGTACAGCGACAGCGCGAACTCGCGGTCGCTCGCGGACAGCCGCTCCAGGTGGCACAGGTCCGCCACGGCCGAACGCGGCGAGTGGTCGGCCTTGTAGCCCTCGGGGAAGGAGTTCGCGTACTTGCGCAGCAGCTCGGCGGCGCGCTCCTCACCCAGCTCCGCGACGAGCGCCTCGCCGAAGCCGTCGGCCCAGGACCGGGCGGCCTCGACCAGGCGGCCCTCGAGGTGCTCGACGTCGGCGTCGGTCAGCGCGGGCAGCTCGGTGCCCTGCGGGACGCGGACCACGAAGTGGATGCGGGAGAGGATCGACTCGGTGTTCCAGGCGGTGAAGTCGACGCTGATGCCGCCGAGCTCCTCCTTCAGGATGTCCATCAGGCGCAGCCGGACGCCGGTGGTGAACCGGTCGCGCGGCAGGTAGACGAGCGCGGAGTAGTAGCGCCCGTACTCGTCCTGGCGCAGGTACAGCCGCAGCCGGCGGCGCTCCTGGAGGTACAGGACGGAGGTGGCGATGGCCTGGAGCTGGTCGACCGGGGTCTGGAACAGCTCGTCGCGCGGGTAGGTCTCCAGGATCTGGAGCAGGTCGCGGCCGTCGTGGCTGGACGGGGCGAAGCCCGCGCCTTCGAGGACCTCGGCGACCTTGCGGCGGATGACCGGGACCCGGCGCACCGACTCGGTGTACGCGGCGGAGGAGAACAGGCCGAGGAAGCGGCGCTCGCCGACGACGTTGCCCTCGGCGTCGAACTTCTTCACGCCCACGTAGTCGAGGTACGAGGGGCGGTGCACGGTGGAGCGGCTGTTGGCCTTGGTCAGCACCAGCAGGCGGTGCTCGCGGGCCTTGGCGCGGGCGTCGGCCGGCAGCCGGTTGAAGGACGGCGAGACGGGGTGCGCCTCGTCCTGGCCGTGGTGCACCGGGTCGGAGCGCAGGATGCCGAGACCGGTGCCGGGCACGGCGGCCAGGGAGTCCCCGTCGACGAGGTTGTACTCGCGGTAGCCGAGGAAGGTGAAGTGGTCGTCGGCGAGCCAGCGCAGCAGTTCGCGCGCCTCTTCGAGCTCGTACTCGCGCAGGTCCGGGGCGGTCGGCTCCTCGGGCAGCTGCTGAGCGATGCGCAGCGCAGCGTCGCGCATCTTCTCCCAGTCCTCGACGGACTCGCGCACGTCGGACAGGACGCGCAGCAGATCGACGGTGATCTGCTTGAGGTCGGCCCGGTCGGTCTCGCGGTCGATCTCGACGTGGATCCAGGACTCGACGAGGGAGTCGTGGGGGCGCGCGGTGCGGGGACCGTGCGCGTCGCAGTCGGGGCCGAGGATCTCGATCAGCTTGCCGGTGACGTCGCGGCGGACGACGACCTGTGGGTGGATCACGACGTGGATGCCGCGGCCCTGGCGGGACAGCTCGTTCGTCACGGAGTCCACGAGGAACGGCATGTCGTCGGTGACCACCTCGACGACGGAGTGGCTGGAGGTCCAGCCGTTCTCCTCCACCGTGGGCGTGTGCACGCGCACGTTCGCCGTGCCCTGCGGACGGTTCTCCGCGAGCCGGTAGTGCGAGAGTGCGGCCCCGAACACGTCGACCGGGTCCCGGTCGAAGAGGTCCTCCGGGGCGGTGTGCAGGTAGTAGCGCTGGAGGTAGGCGAGAGTCGTGTCCCGGTCGGGACGCTCCCCCTGCTCGGACCCAGTCGGAAGTAGCCCCCCGGCCGGGCTGTTCTCAGCTACCCGTGCCGCCCGCGCGAGCAGCTCGGCCTTTGCTTCGTCCAGCTTGGTCTGCATGTCCTCTGGCTCCTGTCGCGCGCCATTGCGTGACGTAGGTGAAGGAAGGAATGGCATAGCACCGCGAGGCGGGGTGTCGGTGTCCGTTCGGGATCGACGCTATGCCGTCGAGAGAGCCCACCGGGAGGAAATCGGCCATGATCGGCAGGATGTCCCGGGGGCGGGGATCAGCGACGGCCCGGGCACCGTGGTGCGCCGGGCGCCGGCCGGAGGCTTCAGTGCCTCCGAGAACTATCGCGCTGATCACGGGTACCAGGCTATCTCGCTCCACCCCCGGCTCGTCATGAGCTGTATGTGTACAAAAGAGGGGGGGTAACTTTGACACTCTGGACAGGGTCCGGCCCGGCCGGGCGTGCCTGGCCGGGGCGTCGTCGCTCTCCGCTCATGCGCCGGGTCGCTATCCGGCCAGTTCGCGAGCAGTGCGTACGGCCTCCGCCAGGCTGTCCACTACGGGGACACCGGCTGATTCCAGACTGCGGCGGCTGTGCGAACCGCCCGTGTAGAGGACGGCCCGCGCACCCACGTGCGCGGCGGCCAGCGCGTCGTCGACGGCGTCTCCGATGAGTACCGTACGACCGGCGGTCACTCCCGTCCCGTGCAGGGCCGCCAAGTGACGTACGAGATGTCCCGCCTTGGTGGTGTGGGAGGGCCCGGTGCGCCCGTCGACGCGCAGGAAGTGCCCGTCGATCCCGTGCGCCCGGACGAGCGGGACGAGCTTGTCGTGGGGCGCGAGGGACAGCAGGGACTGCGTGAGCCCGCCCTCCTGCCAGTCCCTCAGGAGTTCGAGGGCCCCCTCGGCGAGCCCTGCGTCCTCGGCGGCCACCCAGTAGTGGCGGTGGAAGGCCTCGTCCATGACCAGCCACTCGGCGTCCGTGGGAAGCCGGCCCATGAGGCGCTCGTAGAACTTCGGCACCGGTACGACGTACAGCTCGCGGTACCGCTCCAGGGTGATCGGCGCGAGGCCGAGCTCCGCGAAGGAGGCGTTGGTGGCGGCTATCACGGCGTCGATGTCGTGGAGCAGCGTGCCGTTCCAGTCCCAGACGATGTGCGGGGCCGCGGGCGCGGCGACCGGGACGGCCGGGCCCCCGGACGCGGCGGCCACGGGGTGGACGGCCACGGGCTCCGGCACCGCGAGTGCGGGGCCCTCGGGCGTCGGGACCACGCGCGCGGGGTCCTCGGGTGCCGCGCTCATTTCAGCAGCCCCGGAATCTCCTGGACCCCGAACCACAGCAGCTCGTGGTCCTCGGCGCCGTCGACGGTGAACTGCGCGTCCTCGTCGCCCGCTTCCGCGGCCGCAACGGCCGCCACGGCGGCGCTCACGTCCTCCAGGGCCTCTTCCGCGTCCACGTGCACCGCGGCGGCCACCGAAAGCCGTACGGCCCCGGCGAGGGCCACCTGGCCGAGCGCGGCCTCGTCGACGCCGGGGGTGGCGGTGGCGGCCTTGTCGTCCACGTCGACGGCCACCACGACCCGCTTGCGGGGCGCGGCCCCGTCCTCGGCGATCATCCGCAGCGAGGCGGCGGCGGCCCGGGTCAGGGCGGCGTACTCCAGCTCCTCGATGTCGTCCGACACGTACCACTCGCGCAGCCCGGGCGTGACGGCGTACGCCCGCAGCGGAGCCGGGCCCAGCTCACCGGCCTGGTGCGCCTCGGCGAGCCCGGGCAGGGTCAGGGGGACGTACACACGCATGGCCGGCTGCTTTCGGTAGTCGGAAACGCCCCCAGGATACGACCGGCTCCCACCCCCGCCTCCCCGACGCCCCCGCGCACGCCCCGGCCCCGGGGGCCTCCCCGGCTTCGGCGGCCCGCACCGGACCGGACTCCGTCCGTGACCGCCCGCGTCCCCCTTCGGGGTGCCCCGGCGGGGCCGTGCGGCGTCCACCTCGGTCCCTGCGGGGCCCGGGCGGGGCCCAGGGGCGGCCGGGGGCCCGACCCGGATAGGTGAAGGCCGGCCCGCTGCGGCGCGGCCCCGCGGCGCCGTTGCGGAGCGTGTGCGCAGCCCCGTAGAAGTCCCCTGACAAGTTACCGCTCGGTACCGATCCGGGCACGAACCCAGGGACGGCCGCGATGCCCACCAGCACACCCCGCGCCACCGACAGCACCACCGACCCCGCGCGGCCGACGAGCCCCGCACCCCTCGGGGCCGCCCGACGCCCCGGGACCCCCGGGAGCGCCCGCCCGGTCGGCGGCGCCGGCACCGGCCCGGGCCGCGGCTCCGCGAGGCCGG
>NZ_JBEXPT010000130.1:0-18149 GCF_040612195.1 Streptomyces sp. NPDC006450
CGCCTCGGCCGCGCCCTGCGCGACGAGGAGCGGGCCGCCGGGGTCCGCACCCCCGCGCCCTCCGACGTCCTCCTCGCCCGCGCCCTCGCAGAGCCCGAGCGGCTCGTCGCCCACGACCCCGCCTACGCCCGCGGAGCGCAACGCCTCGGCCTGCTGCTGCGCAAGGCCCGCGAGCTCCTCGCCGGCGGCGGCACCGCCGAGGAGGTCCTGTGGACCCTCTGGGACGGCACCCCCTGGCCGCAGCGCCTCGAACGCAGCGCCCGCCGCGGCGGCCCCGCCGGCCGCAACGCCGACCGCGACCTCGACGCGGTCTGCGCGCTCTTCGACACCGCCGCCCGCGCGGAGGAACGTACCGGCGGCCGCGGCGCCCTCAACTTCCTCGAACAGCTCGAAGCCGAGGACATCGCCGGAGACACCCTCACCCCGCGCGCCGTCCGCCGCGAAGCCGTCCGGCTCATGACCGCGCACCGCTCCAAGGGCCTGGAATGGGGACTCGTCGTCGTCGCGGGCGTGCAGGAAGGGCTCTGGCCGGACCTGCGCCGCCGCGGCTCCCTCCTCGAAGCCGACCGCATCGGCCGCGACGGCCTCGCCGAACCCCTCACCCCCGGCGCGCTCCTCGCCGAGGAGCGCCGCCTCTTCTACGTCGCCGCCACCCGCGCCCGCGACCGCCTCGTCGTCACCGCCGTCAAGGCACCCGCCGAGGACGGCGACCAGCCCTCCCGCCTCCTCACCGAGCTCGGCGTACCCGTCAAGGACGTCACCGGCCGCCCCCGCCGCCCCCTCGCCGTCCCCGCGCTCGTCGCGGAACTCCGCTCCACCACCGTCGACCCCGACGCCTCTCCCGCCCTGCGCGACGCCGCCGCCCGCCGCCTCGCCCGGCTCGCCGTGCTCACCGACGACGAGGACCGCCCGCTCGTCCCTGCCGCGCACCCGCAGCGCTGGTGGGGGCTGTACGAGCCCACCCGCAGCAGCGTCCCGCTGCGCGACCGGGACCGCCCCGTCGCCCTGTCCGGCTCCGCCCTGGAGCAGCTCGCCAACACCTGCTCCCTCCAGTGGTTCCTGGGCCGCGAGGTCAAGGCCGACGCCCCCTCCACGGCCGCCCAGGGCTTCGGCAACGTCGTCCACGTCCTCGCCGACGAGGTCGCCTCCGGCCGCACCCCCGCCGACCTCGCCGTCCTCATGGAACGCCTCGACTCCGTCTGGGACTCGCTCGCCTTCGACGCCCCCTGGAAGTCCCGCCAGGAGAAGGACAACGCCCGCGCCGCCCTGGAGCGCTTCCTGCGCTGGCACACCACCGACCGCGGTGGCCGGGCGGCCGTGGCCACCGAGCACGACTTCGACGTCACCCTCGAAGCGGGGGAGTACGCCGTCCGGGTACGCGGCTCCATGGACCGGGTCGAGGCGGATGCGCAGGGCCGCGCGTACGTCGTCGACTTCAAGACCGGCAAGTCCGCGCCGACCGCCAAGGAGGTCGAGCGCCACCCGCAGCTCGCCGTGTACCAGCTCGCGGTGCGCGAGGGCGCCGTCGACGAGGTCTTCGACGGGCTGCGGCCCGCACCGGGCGGCGCCGAACTCGTCCAGCTGCGCCAGGGCGCCGCCCAGCGCGACGGCGGCGACACGGTGCCGAAGATCCAGGCGCAGCAGGCCCTGGAGGGCGGCGCCCCCGGCGAATGGGTCGGCGACCTGCTCGCCACCGCGGCCGGCCGGGTCCTCGACGAGCGCTTCGCACCCGTGCTGGGCAAGCACTGCGACCACTGCTCCTTCCGCGCCTCGTGCAGCGCCCGCCCGGAAGGCCGCCAGACGGTGGAGTAGCCCGCGCCGGCGGAGCGGGGCCGGTCAGGGCCCGGACGGCACCCCGGCGGCCCGCGCGGTCCGGGCGGGCGGGACTGTCGGAGGGGGCGTGACTGTCGGAGGGGGCGGCTAGCCTTTTCACGTGTCCGCGCGTCCGTCCGTCCCTCCGGCCCTCCCTCCCGCCCCGCCCGCGAAGGCGCCGCGGGCAGCGGCCCTCACCGATCCCGAGCAGCTCAAGGAGCTCCTGGGGATCCCCTTCACGCCCGAACAGATGGCCTGCGTCACCGCGCCGCCCGCCCCGCAGGTCATCGTGGCCGGCGCCGGCTCCGGCAAGACCACGGTCATGGCCGCCCGTGTGGTCTGGCTGGTCGGCACCGGCGCGGTCGCACCCGAGCAGGTGCTCGGCCTGACCTTCACCAACAAGGCCGCCGGCGAGCTCGCCGAGCGGGTACGGGCCGCCCTCGCGCGGGCCGGGATCAGCGATCCGGACCCCTCCCCGGCCGAGGCCGACTCCGCGGGCGGGGAGCCGCGCATCTCCACGTACCACGCCTTCGCCGGACAGCTCCTCAAGGACCACGGCCTGCGCATCGGCCTGGAGCCCAGCGCCCGGCTGCTCGCCGACGCCACCCGCTTCCAGCTCGCCGCCCGCGTACTCCGCGAGGCCCCCGGGCCCTACCCCTCCCTCACCAAATCCGTTCCCGACCTGGTCAGCGACCTGCTCGCGCTCGACGGGGAGCTCTCCGAGCACCTCGTACCGCCGGAGCGCCTGCGCGCGTACGACACGGAGCTCCTCTCCGCCCTTGCGGACGTCAAGCTGAGCAACGAGGACCTGCGCAAGGTCCCCGAGGCGGTCCGCGGCCGCCTCGAACTCCTCGAACTGGTCTCCCGCTACCGCGCGGCCAAACGCTCCCGCGACCTCCTCGACTTCGGCGACCAGATAGCCCTCTCCGCGCAGCTCGCCACCACCCGGCCCGAGGTCGGAGCCCTGCTGCGCGAGGAGTTCCGCGTCGTCCTGCTCGACGAGTACCAGGACACCTCGGTCGCCCAGCGGCTGCTGCTCTCCGGACTGTTCGGCGGAGGCACCGGACACGCCGTGACCGCCGTCGGCGACCCCTGCCAGGCCATCTACGGCTGGCGCGGCGCCTCCGTGGCCAACCTCGACGACTTCCCCGAGCACTTCCCGTACGCCGACGGCAGCCCCGCCACCCGCTTCTCCCTCAGCGAGAACCGGCGCAGCGGCGGCCGCCTCCTGGAGCTGGCCAACGATCTCGCCGCCCCGCTGCGCTCCCTGCACGAGGGAGTCGAGGCCCTGCGCCCCGCACCCGGCGCGGAGCGCGACGGCTCCGTCCGGTGCGCGCTGCTGGAGACCCACGCCGAGGAGCTCGACTGGATCGGCGACTCCATCGCCCACCTGGTCCGTACGGGCACGGAGCCGCGCGAGATCGCCGTACTGTGCCGCTCCGGCGGGGACTTCGCGCGGATCCAGGCGGCCCTCGTCGCGCGCGACGTCCCGGTCGAAGTGGTCGGCCTGTCCGGCCTGCTCCACCTCCCGGAGGTCGCGGACCTCGTCGCCGTCTGCGAGGTCCTCCAGGACCCGGGAGCCAACGCCGCGCTCGTCCGGCTCCTCATCGGGCCGCGCTGGCGGATCGGCGCCCGCGACCTGGCCCTGCTGGGCCGCCGCGCCCGCACCCTGATCTCCCGCGCCCCGTCCGCCGACGACGACCGCCTCGCGGCGGCGGTGGAGGGCGTGGACCCGGCGGAGATCGTGTCGCTGGCCGACGCCCTGGAGACCTTCCTGGACGGCGCGGGCCAGTCCGCCCCCGACCAGCTGCCCTTCTCCGCGGCCGCCCGGGTCCGTTTCGCACACCTGGCCCAGGAACTGCGCGACCTGCGGCGTTCGCTCGCGGACCCCCTGATGGACGTCCTGCACCGCGTCCTGTCGACGACCGGCCTCGACGTGGAGCTCGCCTCGTCCCCGCACGCGCTGGCGGCCCGCCGCCGGGAGACCCTGTCGAGCTTCATGGACGTGGCGGCCGGCTTCGCCTCGCTCGACGGTGAGGCCTCCCTGCTGGCCTTCCTGGCCTTCCTGCGCACTGCGGCCCAGTACGAGAAGGGCCTGGACCACGCGCTGCCGGGCGGGGAGAACACGGTCAAGGTCCTCACGGCCCACAAGTCCAAGGGACTGGAGTGGGACGTGGTCGTGGTCCCCGACCTGTCCGCCGGCTCCTTCCCGAAGGAGAAGGCCCCGGAGGCCTGGACCTCGTACGCGAAGGTGCTCCCTTACGCCCTGCGCGGCGACGCGCCGACCCTCCCGCCCACCCCGGAATGGACCTCGCCGGGCCTGCGCGCCTTCAAGTCGGCGCTCAAGTCCCACAAGGCCGTCGAGGAACTCCGCCTCGGCTACGTCACCTTCACCCGCCCGCGCTCGCTCCTCCTGGCCTCGGGCCACTGGTGGGGCCCGACGCAGAAGAAGCCGCGCGGCCCGTCCTCCTTCCTCTCCGCCCTGTACGAGCACTGCGCCGCGGGCCACGGCGAGATCGAAGCCTGGGCCGACACCCCCGCGCCGGACGCGGAGAACCCGGCCCTGTCCACGGACTCCACCCCGGACCACTCCTGGCCCCTCCCCCTGGACCCCACCTCCCTCACCCTCCGCCGCCGGGCCGCCGCCCTGGTCGAGTCCTACCTCCACCCGACGCCCCCGCCCACCCCGGACCACCCGGGCGACGCGGACCGCCCAAGCGGCCGGGGCCATCTGGGCGACCCGGGCGACGCGGGCGACGCGGGCCTCCCGGGCCACTCGGCGACCCGGGAGTTCCCGGCCTCCCCCGAGGACCCCTTCCTCTGGCCCCCGTACTGCGAAGACCCCGCCTACGACGAGGAGCCCCCGGCCCCCGCCGACCTGTGGCCGGAGGACGCCGACTGGTCCGCACCCCGCCCACACCCGGCCGCACCCGCCAACGACCCCTGGCCGGAGGCCGGGGCCCCGGCACGGTCCGCGCCCCGCCCGCGCCCCGCCGCGCCCGGCGAAGCCGACGACCTGTGGCTCGGGGACGCCGACGCCGACGCGGCCGCGCCCAAGCCCCGGCCGCGCCCCACGACGCCCGCCGGCGGCGGCGACGACGACCTGTGGCCCGAGTACGCGGCCGGCCCCGACCCCGGCCCCCGCCTCACCCCCGAGGACGCCCGGGCCATCGCCTCCTGGGACCGCGACCTCGACGCCCTGGAGGGCGAACTCCGCCGAGCCCGCGAGGCCGTCCGCGACGTGGAGCTCCCCTCCGCGCTGTCCGCCAGCCAACTGCTCCGCCTCGCCTCCGACGAGCAGGGCTTCGTACGCGACCTCGCCCGCCCCATGCCCAAGCCCCCGCAGCCCGCCGCCCGCCAGGGCACCCGGTTCCACGCCTGGGTCGAGTCCCGCTTCGAGGAGCTCCCGCTGCCCCACCTCGACGTCCTCGACCCCCTCACGGACCTCCCCGGCGCGCAGCCCGCGGGCGGGGAGGGTTCCGACCAGGACATCGCCGACGAGGCCGACCTCGACTCCCTCAAGGCGGCCTTCGAGCGGACCGCGTACGCCGACCGGACCCCGTACCGCATGGAGGTCCCGGTCCAGCTCACCCTCGCCGGCCGGGTGATCCGCGGCCGGATCGACGCGGTCTACCGCACCGCGGACGCGGAAGGCGGCGGCTACGAGATCGTCGACTGGAAGACCGGCCGCACCACCGAGGCCGACCCCCTCCAGCTGGCCGTCTACCGCCTGGCCTGGGCGGAGGCCACGGACACCCCCCTCGCCAAGGTCACGGCAGTGTTCCTGCACGTCCGCAGCGGCCGCGTGATCCGCCCCCGGAACCTGCCCGACCGCGCTCGTCTTGAGCAGATCCTCCAAGGCAAATCGGACACGGAAAGTGACCATCGAACGGACGGATAGGCTCGGGGGCATGAGCGACAGCCCGGCGGACAGCGTCGTCCGCACGTACATCGACACACACCGCGCCGCCTTCCTCGACGACCTCGCCGACTGGCTCCGCATCCCCTCCGTTTCGGCCCAGCCCGAGCACGCGGACGACGTACGGCGCAGCGCCGACTGGCTGGCCGCGAAGCTGGCGGAGACCGGTTTCCCGGTCGCCGAGGTCTGGAAGACGGCCGGCGCCCCCGCCGTGTTCGCCGAGTGGCCGAGCGAGGACCCCGCCGCCCCCACCGTCCTCGTCTACGGGCACCACGACGTGCAGCCCGCCGCCCTCGCCGACGGCTGGCACACCGACCCGTTCGAGCCGGTGATCAAGGACGGCCGGATGTACGGGCGCGGCGCCGCCGACGACAAGGGGCAGGTCTTCTTCCACACCCTCGGCGTCCGGGCCCACCTGGCCGCGACCGGTGCGTCCGCTCCCGCCGTGCACCTCAAGCTGATCATCGAGGGCGAGGAGGAGTCGGGTTCCCCGCACTTCCGCGCCCTCGTGGAGCGCGAGGCGGACCGCCTCGCCGCCGATGTCGTGATCGTCTCCGACACCGGCATGTGGTCCGAGACCACGCCCACCGTCTGCACCGGCATGCGCGGCGTCGCCGACTGCGAGATCGACCTGTTCGGCCCCGACCAGGACATCCACTCCGGTGCCTTCGGCGGCGCCGTGCCGAATCCGGCCACCGTCGCCGCCCGCCTCGTCGCGGCCCTGCACGACGCGGACGAGCGGGTCACGATCCCCGGCTTCTACGACGGCATCGCCGAGCTCACGGACGCGGAGCGCGCACTGATCGCCGAGCTCCCCTTCGACGAGGACGAGTGGCTCCGTACGGCCAAGTCGTACGCGGCCTCGGGCGAGGCCGGCTACTCCACGCTGGAGCGCGTGTGGGCCCGCCCGACCGCCGAGGTCAACGGCATCGGCGGCGGTTACCAGGGCCCCGGCGGCAAGACCATCGTGCCCGCCTCGGCGCACCTGAAGCTGTCGTTCCGGCTGGTCTCCGGGCAGGACCCGTACGAGGTCGAGACGGCCGTCACCGCCTGGGTCGCGGAGCGCGTCCCGGCCGGAATCCGGCATTCCATCACCTTCGGCGCCCCGACCCGGCCGTGCCTGACCCCGCTGGACCACCCGGCGCTCCAGTCGGTCGTACGCGCCATGAGCAGGGCCTTCGGCCAGAAGGTCCGCTTCACCCGCGAGGGCGGTTCGGGGCCGGCGGCCGACCTTCAGGACGTGCTGAACGCACCCGTCCTCTTCCTCGGCATCTCCGTACCCTCCGACGGCTGGCACTCGCCGAACGAGAAGGTCGAGCTCGACCTGCTCACCAAGGGGGTCGAGACGGCCGCCTACCTCTGGGGCGACCTGGCCGCCCACTGGAAGCCGGCGTCCGCTTGACGACGCCACCCCACCTGTCACCGCACCCGCCACCGCACACCCGTCCGTCCTGCTGAGCCTGCCTGTGTCCCACCACCGGGGGAGTTGGAAGTACCTGTGAGCACCCATACCGAGTCCGAGCGTCCGATCTCGCTGGCCGCGCCCAGCGGCATCGACCGCGCCGCGCACCACCGCCTCGACGAGGCGTGGCTCGCCGCGGCGTGGAGCCACCCCAGCACCCGCGTCTTCGTCGTCTCGGGCGGCCAGGTCCTGATCGACGACACCCCCGACGGCGGCACCGCGATCGTGACGACCCCGGCCTTCGAGGCCCCGGTCACCGAGACCCACCGGTACTTCCTGGGGACCGACGAGGACGGCGTACGGTACTTCGCGCTGCAGAAGGACTCGCTGCCCGGCCGCATGGACCAGTCGGCCCGCCCGGCCGGCCTGCGCGAGGCCGGGATGCTGCTCTCCGAGCGGGACGCCGGGCTGATGGTGCACGCGGTGGCGCTGGAGAACTGGCAGCGCATGCACCGCTTCTGCTCCCGCTGCGGCGAGCGCACGGTGGTCGCCGCGGCCGGGCACATCCGCCGCTGCCCGGGCTGCGGGGCCGAGCACTACCCGAGGACCGACCCGGCCGTGATCATGCTGGTCACGGACGACCAGGACCGCGCGCTGCTGGGCCGCCAGGTGCACTGGCCCGAGGGCCGCTTCTCCACGCTCGCCGGGTTCGTCGAACCGGGCGAGTCGATCGAGCAGTCGGTCATCCGCGAGGTCTGGGAGGAGGCGGGCGTCAAGGTCGGCGAGGTCGACTACGTCGCCAGCCAGCCCTGGCCGTTCCCGTACAGCCTGATGCTGGGCTTCACGGCGCGCGCCGTCACCTTCGACATCACCGTCGACGGCGACGAGATCCAGGAGGCCCGCTGGTTCTCCCGCGACGACCTGCGCGCGGCCATCGAGGCCGGCGAGGTCCTCCCGCCGGCGGGCATCTCCATCGCGGCCCGCCTGGTCGAGCTCTGGTACGGCAAGCCGCTCCCGAGGCCGGTCACGACCGCCTGACCTGCCCCACCCGTACCCGGAGACACCGAGGAAGGCCCCCGCTCCGGCGGGGGCCTTCCTCCGTCTCCTGTCAGGCCTGCCCGGACCCGGACGCGCCGGGCTCGCCCGACGGCCGGCCGGACAGCCGGTCGAGGCGGGTGCGCTGGGCTTCGGTCAGCCGGAGGCCTTGCGCGGCGAGGTTCTCCTCCAGGTGGGCGACCCGGGACGTGCCCGGGATCGGGAGGACGACCGGCGAGTGCCCCAGGAGCCAGGCGAGCGCGACCTGGGTGGGGGTGGCCCCGGCCTCGGCCGCCACGGCGGCGATCTCCGCCGTCGCCCCGGACCGTCCCCGGGCGACGGTGGCCCAAGGCAGGAACGCGATGCCCGCCGCTTCGCAGGCCGCGAGCACGGGCTCGTGCTCCCGGTCGAGCAGGTTGTAGCGGTTCTGCACGCTCGCGATGTCGACGATCTCCCGGGCCGCGGCGAGTTCGCCGACGGTGACCTCCGACAGGCCGATCCGGCCGATCTTGCCCTCGGCCCGCAGGTCCCGCAGCGTGCCGATCTGGTCGGCGAGGGGCGTCCGCGGATCGAGGCGGTGCAGCTGGAGCAGCTCGAGCCGCTCGACGCGCAGCCGGCGCAGTGCCTGCTCGATCTGCTCGCGCAGGGCGGACGGCCGCGCGTCCTGCATCCAGTCGCCCGACGGGACGGACCGGGCGATGCCGACCTTGGTGGTGACGAGGACCCCGTCCGGGCAGGGGTGCAGGGCCTCGGCCAGCAGCTCCTCGTTGGCGCCCCAGCCGTACATGTACGCGGTGTCGATCAGCGTGACGCCCAGCTCGACGGCCCGCCGGGCCACCGCGAGAGAGTTCTCACGGCCCGGACCCGGGTCCGTGGGCAGGTGCATGGCCCCGAAACCGAGCCTGCGCACTTCCAGATCCCCACCGATACGAAACACGGTCGTCGTCACGTGTCGTTCCTCCCTGTTGCCCAAGGGGGAACGCTAACAGGGCAGTTGACCGGTCGCCGGTACGCAGAAGCCCCCGCCTCGGCGGGGGCTTTCCGTGCGTGGTGTTCAGCACATCAGACGGCGAGGGCCTGCTTGACCTGGGCCAGGCTCGGGTTCGTCATGACGGACTCGCTGCCCGCGGAGGAGGTGACGAGAACCGTGGGAACCGTCTGGTTGCCGCCGTTCGCCTTTTCCACGAACGCCGCGGACTCGGGGTCGAGCTCGATGTTGATCTCGGTGTAGGCGATGCCTTCCCGGTCCATCTGGCTCTTCAGCCGACGGCAGTAGCCGCACCAGGTCGTGCTGTACATCGTGACCGTTCCCGCGTCCTGCATGCTGCGCTCTCCATTCGTGGGTACTCGTTGGTCCGATCGGCCCGAGGGGTTGAACGCACGGGACCGCGCGCCCATTCCCGCCCGCCCTGCCCGGGTGCCCGCGCCCGGCCCTGCGCCCCGCGCCCGGGTCTGCGCCCGCGCCCGGGCCTGCGCCCCGCGCCCGGCCCCGCCCCTGCGCCCGGCCCGCCCCGGTACGACGATGTTCCTGTCGGACGAGCACGTGCCGCCTGTGGACGGATTTCCCGGGCTCCCCGCGAGACCTGGCAGCATGGCGGGGTGACATCAGCAACGCACTCCTCATCCTTCACGCCCGGCGCCGACTCGGCCGACGCGGTGCTCCTGGGCCTGGACCCGGAGCAGCGCGAGGTCGCGACGACCCTGCGCGGGCCGGTGTGCGTGCTCGCCGGCGCCGGTACGGGCAAGACCCGGGCGATCACCCACCGCATCGCCTACGGAGTCCGCTCCGGCCAGCTGATGCCGGCGAGCGTGCTGGCCGTCACGTTCACCAACCGGGCCGCCGGCGAGATGCGCGGCCGGCTGCGCGAGCTGGGCGCGGGCGGGGTGCAGGCGCGGACCTTCCACTCCGCCGCCCTGCGCCAGCTCCAGTACTTCTGGCCCAAGGCGGTCGGCGGCGACGTGCCCCGGCTGCTGGAGCGCAAGATCCAGTTCGTCGCCGAGGCGGGCGCGCGCTGCCGCATCCGCCTCGACCGGGGCGAGCTGCGCGATGTCACCGGCGAGATCGAGTGGGCGAAGGTCACCCAGACGGTGCCCGCCGACTACCCGGCGGCCGCGCGCAAGTCCGGCCGCGAGGCCCCCCGGGACCTGGCCGAGATCGCCCAGATCTACGGGACGTACGAGCAGCTCAAGCGCGACCGCGGCATGATCGATTTCGAGGACGTGCTGCTCCTCACCGTCGGCATCCTGCAGGACCGCCACGACATCGCCGAGCAGATCCGCACCCAGTACCAGCACTTCGTCGTCGACGAGTACCAGGACGTCAGCCCGCTCCAGCAGCGGCTGCTGGACCTCTGGCTCGGCGAGCGCGACACCCTCTGCGTGGTCGGTGACGCCAGCCAGACGATCTACTCCTTCACCGGCGCCACACCCGACCACCTGCTGAACTTCCGCACCAAGTACCCGCAGGCCACCCTGGTCAAGCTGGTCCGCGACTACCGCTCCACCCCCCAGGTCGTCCACCTCGCCAACGGGCTCCTCGCCCAGGCCGGGCCGTTGTCGGGTCGCGCCGCCGAGCACCGCCTGGAGCTGGTCTCCCAGCGCGAGCCCGGCCCCGACCCGGTCTACGCCGAATATCCCGACGAGCCCGCCGAGGCCGAGGGCACCGCCCACCGGATCCGGGACCTCATCAAGGCCGGCGTCCCGGCGGGCGAGATCGCCGTGCTCTACCGCATCAACGCCCAGTCCGAGGTCTACGAGCAGGCCCTCGCCGACGCCGGAGTCCCCTACCAGCTGCGCGGGGCCGAGCGCTTCTTCGAGCGCGCCGAGGTCCAGAAGGCGATCCTCGCCCTGCGCGGAGCCGCCCGCTCCGGGGGCAACGACCGGCTGCTCGACGACGTCGTGGAGCTCGGCTCCCAGGTCCGGGCCGTGCTCAGCTCCACCGGCTGGACCGGCGAACCGCCCGCCGGTTCCGGCGCGGTCCGCGACCAGTGGGAATCGCTGGCCGCGCTGGTCCGGCTCGCCGAGGACTTCGCCCGCAGCCGGCCGTCCGCGACGCTGGCCGACCTGACGGTCGAGCTGGACGAACGCAAGGCCGCCCAGCACGCCCCGACCGTCCAGGGCGTCACCCTCGCCTCGCTGCACGCGGCGAAGGGCCTGGAATGGGACGCCGTGTTCCTCGTGGGCCTGACCGACGGCATGATCCCGATCACCTACGCGAAGACCGACGAGCAGGTCGAGGAGGAGCGCCGGCTGCTCTACGTCGGCGTCACCCGCGCCCGGCACCACCTGACGCTCTCCTGGGCCCTCTCCCGGACTCCGGGCGGCCGCGGGTCCCGACGCCCCAGCCGCTTCCTGAACGGCCTGCGGCCGGGCTCCCTCGCGCCGGGAAGCAGGCCGGGCGGTCCGGTCGAGCCCGGGGCCCGCAAACGGGGCCGCCGCGGCCCGGCCGTGTGCCGGGTCTGCCGCAAGACCCTGACCGACGCCGGCGAGCTGAAACTGATGCGCTGCGAAGACTGCCCTTCGGACATGGACGAGGGGCTCTACGAGCGGCTGCGCGACTGGCGCGCCGTCCAGGCGAAGGAGCAGGGCATGCCCGGCTACTGCGTCTTCACGGACAAGACGCTGATGGCCATCGCGGAGGCCGCGCCCTCGCAGGAGGGAGAGCTCTCGATGATCTCCGGCGTGGGTGCCCGGAAGCTGGCGCGGTACGGAGCCGACGTGCTGGCCATCTGTGCAGGTGAGGACCCTGGGACGGAAGATCCTGACGACGCGTAGAAACTCGTCGGAAAAATAGTTTGCACATGCCCAGCGAAGCCCCATAGGTTCTTAGCAACGGAAACGGTGGCTTCTCCGAAGCCCCTGATCCGTGCTGTACTTATCCGAATACGTATGGGACCAGGCCTCCGGGCCGAAGTCCCCGAGACGCCGAGAGGAGGCGAGACCAGTGACCAGCTTCATCACCACCACCAAAATGACCGATCGCTCGGTCGCCGCTTCCTGCACCCTCGGCTCCTCCACGCTCCTCGCCCTCACGGGTACCGGTCTGCCGGTCACCGGTCTGTCCGCCATGTGCGCTGACAGCCCCGTCCGGCCCGCCGCGCCGAGCGCGCTGCTGGTCCGTGAGCGCAATGAGCGACCGACCCAGGCACCGGTGGCAGTACTGGCAGCAGAAGCCCAGGCGCATGGCGCCTATGCCTTTGCGGCCGCAGCCGGTGCCGGATCCAAGACGCAGACGAAGAAGCAGCAGCACCACCTGATGTGGGCCTTCCGCGGGCTCGAACCCTGGAGTGATCCAGCCTGATCTGACGATCAGGCCGGCGCCTTCAGGGCCGCGGAACCCCACCCGGGATCCGCGGCCCTTCTGTTTGTCCCCGAACAGGGGGCGACGGACCGAAGGGGCGAGGTACCCCAGCCGCCCCCGGCCGACCGGCCGGAACGACTAGACGAACAAGACGAGGAAGAAACCACCGTGCAACTCGAAGCGCACGCCCCGTCCGTACCGAAGACCCAGACCCTCTCCCCGCCCGCAGTCCCGGAGGACTCCACCTTGACTCCCCTCACCGCGCTCACCGCGCTCGACGACGCCATCGAGAACCTCGGCGTGCCCGTCGCCTGTCGCACCTACGACCCCGAGGTCTTCTTCGCCGAGTCCCCGGCCGACGTCGAGTACGCGAAGTCCCTCTGCGGCACCTGCCCGCTGGTCGAGGCCTGCCTCGCCGGTGCGCTGGAGCGCCGCGAGCCCTGGGGTGTCTGGGGAGGCGAGCTCTTCGTCCAGGGTGTCGTCGTCGCCCGGAAGCGTCCCCGTGGCCGTCCGCGCAAGAACCCGGTTGTCGCGGCATGACCGCCAACGGAACCATCGACCGCCCCCTCACGCACGACCCCCTGAAGCAGGCCCTCATGTCCCCCCACGCCACCACGAGCGAGCAGCCGCACGGCTCCGCCACCGCAGACTTCATCACCGCCGGCGCGATCACCTCGCGTCAGAACAGGACCCGCGAAATGCAACTCATCCCAGAAGCCATGGCTCGTGCCCATATGGCCGACCGTATGCGTGAGGTCGACGCCGAGCGTCGCGCCGTGCGCCTGGTCGCCGCGCGGCGCATGCAGCGCCGAGCCGAGCGCGTCTCGCTGCGCGCCCGGCGCGCGCTGGCCATGGCCGTCATGCACTAAGAGAGAGCTGGAGACGGCTCGGAGGAACCCACCGGGGGGACCGGCCCGAACGGGCCGGTCCCCCCGCTGCGTTGCGGACCGCCCGCCGGCCCCCGCGCGGGATATCGTCTGGAGGTGGACCAGCCGACTCCCCACCCGGCACCGCCGGGAAACGAGGCCCCGCCCGTCGTCTGCGCGCGCTGCGGCGCCCAGTCCCCGGACGGCGCCCCGCCCACCTGGACCTGCTCCGTGGAGAACGGGACCAGACAGTACTTCTGCGTCGACTGCGCGCGTGCGAACCTCCGCGCCATCGAAGGCCGCCTCGACTCCGCCTGGTGGTGAGCGCCGGCCCGGGACCGCCCGCCCGGGACCGCCGGCCGGGGACCGCCCGCCCGGCTCAGCCCTCGTCGGGCAGGAACCCCGGCAGCCAGGAGTCCAGTTCCTCGCGGAGCCTGACCGTGGCGCCGAGCTGGCACAGCACCCCGATGGTGCTCAGCGTCACCCGGTGGATCAGCAGGTAGGAGGGCGGCAGATTGATCTGTCGGCCCAACTGGTGCGCGGGGGAACGGGGGTCGGCGATCCGCGCGGCCTGGCCGCGCAGCCAGGTGCGCGTGAAGGTGAACTCCTCGGCCTCGGCCGGTTCGAGCATCGGCCTCAGATAGTCGAGCACCGCGTCGGGTTCCAGATCGATGGACTCGCGCACGAACCCCTCCGCGCGCAGGTGCCCGTAGACCCCCTCGGCGTCGGCGTCCAGCGCCATCCGCAGCGACCGGCCGATGGGCTTGGGCCAGCCGCCCGGCAGCCGGTCGACCGTTCCGAAGTCCAGTACGCCCAGCCGCGTCCGGCCGTCCGCCCCGGAGATCAGCCGGAAGTTGCCGGGGTGCGGGTCGGCGTGCAGCAGCCCGGTGCGCGCGGGGCCGGAGAAGAGGAACCGGGCCAGCAGCTGTCCGGCGCGGTCGCGCTCCTGGGGGGTGCCGTCGGCTATCACCTCCGACAGCGGAGTCCCCTCGATCCACTCGGTCACCAGCACCTGGTCGCCCTGGTGCACCACGTCCGGCACGACCACGTCCTCGTCGCCGTCGAAGGCGTCCGCGTGCGTCCGCTGCGCCTCGGCCTCCAGCTCGTAGTCCAGCTCCTCCGAGACCCGGTCGCGCAGCTCCTTGATCAAGGGCTTGATGTCCATGCCCGGGATCAGCGGCCCCAGCAGCCCGGCGAACCTGCTCAGCTGCTTCAGGTCCGACAGCAGGGCCTCGCCGGCCCCCGGGTACTGGACCTTGACCGCCACCTGGCGGCCGTCGTGCCACACCGCCCGGTGCACCTGTCCGATCGAAGCCGCCGCGGCGGGCTTGTCCTCGAACTCCTCGAACAGCTCACGCCAGTCCGCGCCGAGCCGCTCCGACAGCACCTGGTGCACGGTGGCCGTGGGCAGTGGCGGGGCCGCCTCCTGAAGCTTCGTCAGCGCGGCCCGGTAGGGCCCGGCGACTTCCTCGGGCAGCGCCGACTCGAAGACCGAGAGCGCCTGGCCGAATTTCATGGCGCCCCCCTTCAGCTCTCCCAGCACGCGGAACAGCTGCTCGGCGGTGCGCTGCTGGAGCTCGCGCGCCACGATCTCCGCCGACTTGCCGCCGATCCGCTTGCCGAGCCCCCAGGTGGCCCGGCCCGCTATGCCGAGCGGCAGCGCGGCCAGCTTGACGGTACGGGTGACCGCCTTCCGGGGAAGATCAGACATGAGCCCCTCCAATTCCCAGACTGCCGAGCCGCAAGCGGCCTTCGGGGGAGTTCCCCGAAGCCCTTCCCGGCCAAAGGCATCCTGTCATGGCCCTCCGCGCCCACCCCGGCCGAGTCTCCGGCCCTGAACCCGGCGGGAAGCCACCGGCCGGAAGACGACGGCCGCACCCATCGGACAGCACGGCGGTGGAGCGGGCCGCGCAATGCCGGTGGAAGGGAAGGGAGATGGCGGGGCCGCGGATCACGGCGCCTCCTCTCCGGCAGCCCCCTCATGCCCCCACCTCCTGCCCGGCCGCGACACGGGCCGCCGCGCAAGGGCAGTCGGCGTGCGGTCGGACCGGGGTGGACTGCCAGTCGAGGGTCGGGAGGGAGGCCTCCCAGCGGGTGCCCGTGGAGGCGGGGAGTTCCCCGTCGAGGAAGGACAGGGCGTGGGCCGCGGCCAGGCCGGCCACGGCCGTGGAGAGGCCGAGGTCGCAGGCGGCGGCGCTCCGGCGGCGGTGGGCCGAGCGCCACTGGACCAGCATGCGCGGCCAGGCCGGGTCCCGCTCGATCCGGTCGCGCTCCATACAGCCGGCGCACGCCGTGGCTCCGGGAAGGACCAGCGGTCCCACCAGCCCGGTCCCCTCCAGTACTCCCGCGTACAGATGGGGGGTGCCGGTGGTGACCCAGTCGGCCGCCGTCTGCGGATCAGGGGCCCAGGACTGCAGCCCGTCCCGGGGCGCGACCACCACCAGGGCCAGCCCCGGCTCCGGGCCCTCGCCCTCCCCGGTCCGCGGCCCGCGCCCGGGGGCCGCGTCGCGGACCGCCGTCCGCGCGGCCTCGGCGCGCAGCCGTCCCACGCTGCCGGGGCCCAGACCGCCCGGCGCCACGTCCGCCGGCTGCGCGCGGCCCCCGTCGAGCACCTCGACCCGGCCGATGCCCGCTCCCGCCAGGACCGAGGCGATGACGGCGCCGACCCGGCCGCTCCCGCGCACTTGAACCCGTATCACCCGGCGGGCGGCGACCCCCTGTAAGTCCCCGCCCGGCCGGGGGCGGACCAAGGACAGCGACCCCAGGTCCGGGCCGAGCCGCTCCAGGGCCTCGGGACGGTCCCGCACCGCCTGGGCGCGGGGGCCGCCCGCCGTGGCGTCGTCGAGCAGCCCGGCCGCCGCCAGCCTGCGCACCACCTCGTCGACCCGGCCGTCCGGGAGCCCCATCCCCTTGCCCTCCGACCGGAGCAACTCCATGCCCCGCGTCCCGTCGATCAGGTCGAGGAGCGTGCCCGTCGCCGTGTCCACGGGGGCGAGCACCACCGCATGTGCGGGCGTCACACCGAACTGCACGGTCTGCAGATCCCGCCAGGCCCGGGCCAGTGCCGGCTTCACCTTCGGATACATCGCGGTCCTCCCTCGATTCGCGGTTCGATTCGCGCGCCGCATTCCGTGGGTCCGCGTCGCTTTCCGCAAGATTGCCCGGACGGCGAAAGACCTGCGCAAGTTTGTCCACAGGTGAGGGGTATTAGGTATATGAAGTGAATGGCGAGCGTTCTTCGGGGCGCTCGTGCCACCGACCGCGCACCGGTTCGTGTTCGACCCCGAGCGGGGCGGGACTTCCGCCGCGGCGAGCGGGTACCGTCATGGCGTGTCCGCCGATCCACCGCAGCGCGCCGTCGAAGTCCGCCGGAGCGCACGCCGCCGAAGGACCGTATCCGCCTACCGCGAGGGTGATCGTACGGTCGTCCTCATCCCTGCCCGGATGTCCGAGGCCGAGGAGCGGCGCTGGGTGGGCGTCATGCTCGACAAGCTGGCGGCGCAGGAGAGCAAGCGCACCCTCGGGGACGCGGAACTCGCCGAACGCGCCGAGCGATTGTCCGAGCAGTACTTCAGCGGCCGCGCCCGCCCCCGTACGGTCCGCTGGGTCACCAATCAGAACACCCGCTGGGGCTCCTGCACCCCGGCCGAAGGCAGCATCCGGCTCTCGCACCGCATCCAGGGGATGCCGGAGTACGTCGTCGACTACGTGCTGCTGCACGAGCTGGCGCACCTCCTCGTGCCCGGCCACGGCCCCAGCTTCTGGGAACTCCTGGAGGCGTACCCGCGCACCGAGCGGGCGCGCGGGTACCTCGAAGGAGTCGTCGCCGCCGAACGCCTTCCGAAAGTCCCCGCCGCCCGCGAGGAATGATCCGCATTTGTCCGCTACATACCCGCCATGTCACGCCTCGTGATATGTACCGGGTCGGTACCGACTTGGCCGGATGTCCGAGGTTGCCGTTAGCCTGAGCGGCACGCATTCACAGTCGGGATGGGGGACGGTCTTACGTATGGCCAGGGAATTCCAACGCGGTCACAAGGCCAAAATCAGTGATCTGACGGCGGGCACGGACCTCTATGTGGGTGTCCAGATCGCCGGGCCAGGACTCGCCATCGACATCAGCTGCTTCGGCCTCGACGTCAACGAACAGCTCTCGGACGACCGCTACTTCGTCTTCTTCAACCAGCCGAAGTCGCCGGAGGAGTCCATCCAGCTGCTCGGCACGCAGGCCGGCGACACGGAATCCTTCCGGGTGACCCTGGACCGCATTCCGGCCAACATCCACAAGCTCTCCTTCGCCGCCTCGATCGACGGCGCCGGGCAGATGTCGCAGATCGGCCCCGGCTACATCCGCATCGTGGCGGGCGGCGAGGAAGTCGTCCGGTACTCCTTCTCGGGCTCGGAGTTCAGCACCGAGCGCGCGCTGATGATCGGCGACTTCTACCTCAAGGACGTATGGCGCTTCGCCGCCGTCGGCCAGGGCTTCGACGGCGGGCTCGCCGCGCTGCTCCAGAACTTCGGCGGCGAAGTCGCCGAGGAGGAGCAGCCCGCACCGCAGACGCAGGCCCCGGCCGCGGCGCCCGGCTTCGCCCCGCCCCCGCAGGCCGCCGCCCCGGCACCCTCCTTCGGCGCTCCCGCCCAGGCGCAGCCCCCGGCTCCCGCGCCCTCCTTCGGTGCGCCGCCCCAGGCCCCGGCCCCCGCCCAGGCCCCCGCCCCGGCACAGGTCCCGGCCCCCGCGCCGTACCAGCAGCCCGTCCACGCGGCCCCCCCCCATGCCCCCCCCCGGGGGGCGCCCCCCGCCCCCCCCCCCCCCCC
>NZ_JBEXPT010000131.1:0-17808 GCF_040612195.1 Streptomyces sp. NPDC006450
GGGACCGGCGCCGGCCGGTCCCGAAGGCCGCGGCCGCGGCCCTGCGGGCACCGCTGCCGGGGGGTCTCGGTCCCTGCCTCGGGCCGGGGTGCCCGCCGGTGTTCCCGCCGATCGAGGTCGGCACGGACCCCAACGGCTATGACGAGGCCGTCAACATCTTCGTCGGCGCCGACTTCCTCGTCCGCGAGCGCGCCGCCGAGGCCGAGGGCAAGGTCGTCGTCCTCGGCAGCTTCGACCAGAACAAGAACCTGGCGGCGGGCGCCGGCGGCGGGTACAACATCGGCATCGTCGGCGCGGGATCGCTCGTCCGTCCCCCCGCGGGCTCGGACTTCCTCACCACCGGCCGCGACGTCACGGTGGCCACCGGCCAGCGCCTGATCTCGGACGGCGGCGTCGTCCGCCACGCGGGCACCGCCCCCGGACCCGGCACCGTCACCGGCCCGCTCGTGGCCGACCCGGCCGCCATCACCCCGTACGCCGGCCTGCGCGACCAGCTCACCGCAGCCAGCCGGTGCTACGCCCGGGTCGACGGCAGCCCGCGCCCGGCAACGGGCACCGCCGTCAACCGGGACGGCTTCACCGTCTTCACCGGGGACGGGACCTCCGCGCTCCAGGTCTTCACCGTGGACTTCGACATGGTGGGCGCGAACGGCACCGGCGCCATCGGCATCCGCTTCCAGGGCATCCCGGCCGACGCCACCGTCCTCGTCAACGTCCTGGGCGCCGGCCGCACGCTCAACACCTTCAGCGGCAGCCTCAACGACACCGGGCCCTCCGCCGACGCGTGGAACGGCTACCGCACCCGGCTGCTCTGGAACTTCCCCGACGCCACCGACGTCCGGCTCGTCGGCAGCGGGCAGTTCCAGGGCAGCGTCCTCGTCGGCGAGCAGGCCTCGCGCACCACCGTGACCCTGCCCGGTACCAACGGCCGCTTCTTCACGACCGGAGAGCTCGTCCACACGAGCACCAGGGGCGGCGGCCAGGAGTTCCACGCGTACCCCTTCGACGGCGACCTGCCCGACTGCGGGGGGCAGGGCCCGACCGTGGGGCTGGTCTCCGTCCTCAAGCAGGACACCGGCGACACCCCGCTGGCCGGGGCCGCCTACGAGCTGTGGCACGAGACCAACGGGGTCCCAGGGGCCCAGTTCACGAGCCCCGGCGGCGACACCAAGGTCGCCGACTGCGTCACCCCGCAGAGCGGCATCTGCTCCCGCACCGTCCCGCTCGGCACGTACTACTGGCGCGAGACGCAGGCACCGGACGGCTACGAGCTCGCGGAGAACCCCGTCGCCGAGCTGACGCTGACCGCGCAGAACGCCGCCGCCGGCGTGAGCGTCCGCATGAGCAACGCCGCCCTCCCGGCCGCGGCCGAAGTGGTGCTGCGCAAGTCCGACGCGGACGGCGGGGCGCTGCTGCCCGGCGCCCGCTTCGAGCTGTGGCGCGAGGCCAACGACCGTACGGGCCTGCAGACCACCGGAGCGGACCCCGACGAGCAGCTCGCCGGGTCCTGCACCACCGACGCACAGGGAAGCTGCACGGTCCAGCTCCCCGTCGGTGAGCGGTACTACTGGCGGGAGACGCAGGCACCGGCCGGCTACGACCTGCCGGCGGACCCGGTCACGCCCTTCGACCTCGACGCGGGCCACGTGACGACGGGCCTCGTGGTCGGTGTCACGGACGAGCGGACCGGGGAGCCCGAGTACGAGGGCTCGATCGAGGTCCTCAAGAAGGACGCGAAGACCGGGAAGCCGCTGCGCGGTGCGGTCTTCGAGGTGTGGAAGGAGACCAACAGCACCCGTGGACTCCAGACGCGCGGCATCAACGCCGACCGCAGGGTGACGCAGGGCTGCGCGACCGACCGGGCCGGGGTGTGTGCGTTCCCGGACCTGGAGGAGGGCTGGTACTACGTGGTCGAAACGGCCGTACCGGAGGGCTACCTCCTCCCGCGGAACCGGGTCACGGGTCCGCTCCACCTGGACGGGAACACCCCGGACCACCGCCTGGTGGTGACCCTGGAGAACAAGCGCGACGACCACGGCAAGGGCCCGAGGCCGCCGAGGGCGGGCCGGGCCGGATAGGCCCGCCCGGGTGGGCCGGTGACCCTGCCGGCCCACCCGGCGCGCCGGTGCCGGGCGGATCCGCTTGGCTCGGAGCCGAGGGCCCGGCCGGCGGGCGCGAGGAGGCCCGTATGAGCACAGGGGACGCGGCAGGCGCGATGGGCAGGGCGGCCGTCACGGCCGCGATCCTCGCGGCGGCGGCCCTCGTCCCGCCGCCGGCAGCCGCGGCGGATCCGGCACCGGCCCCGTCGTCCCCGGCCGCGTCGTCCCCGATCGCGGCCGCGGAGGCGGAGGCGTGCACCGCCGGGACCGGTCCCTACCAGCGCGAGCTGGAAGACCACGTGCGGCGGAGGACCGACGGGACACAGGACGCGGGGGACTGCGAGGCGATCCGCGCCTTCCAGCGGGGCAACGGGATCAGGCCCGCCGACGGCTACGCCGGACTGGTCACCTTCCGCACCATGGTCGCGGTCGCCGCCCGTGCGAACCCCAACGCCGCCGGCGGCTGCCCGGTCCGCCGGCACCGGGTGACCTGCGTGGACCTGGAGCGCCAGCTCCTGTGGGTGCAGCGCGACCGCACCGTGGTCTTCCCGCCCGTGCCCGTCCGTACCGGACGCGACGACGAGGAGACCCGCCTCGGCTGGCACGAGGTCTACTGGCGCAGCGAGGACCACAAGTCCACGCTCTACGACGGTTCCCCCATGCCCTACGCCCAGTTCTTCGACGGGGGCCAGGCCCTCCACGGCCGCGTCGGCAACCTGTACGCCCACGGCGGCTCGGCCGGCTGCGTCAACCTCTCCGTCCCCGACGCGCGGCGGCTGTGGGACCTGCTGACCGAGGGCGACGCCGTCTACGTCTGGGGCGCCAAGCCCGGCACGGAGGGCTGACTCCCGGCGCACCGGCCACTCTTGGGACGGAACGGTGACATGACCGTACTGTCTCGTGATCCCCCATGTGATTTCCTGGCGACAAGCGCGCGACTGTCCGTGCGCGGGGGACATGGGGAGAACGATCGTGAACCTGCAGCCGATACGCGGGCGCGCCCGCACCGGCCTGCCGGCCCTCCTGCTGGGTGCGGCCCTGCTGTTCACCAGCGCCTGCAGCGGCGGCGGAAGCGGTGGCGGCGCCGGCGGGAGCGGTGGGGGCGACGGGGGTACCGGCACGACCGGTACCGAGGCGTCGAAGGCCGTCGTGAACGTCAAGCCGGACGACGGGGCCAAGGAGGTCGCGACGAGCGGCATCCTGAAGATAACCAGCACCGGCGGCAAGCTCACCACGGTGACGGTCGCGGACACCAAGGGCAACGCGGTGGAGGGCAAGCTCGCCGCGGACGGCGCGAGCTGGGAGCCCGCCCGCCACCTCGCCGCCGCCACCGAGTACAAGGTGCACGCGGTCGCCAAGGACGAGGCCGGCCGCGAGTCCGCGAAGGACACCACCTTCACGACCCTCACGCCCGCCAACACCTTCATCGGCCAGTACACCCCCGAGGACGGATCGACGGTCGGCGTGGGCATGCCGGTCTCGATCAACTTCTCCCGCGGCATCACCAACCCCGAGGCCGTCGAGAAGGCCATCACGGTGACGGCCGATCCGGCCGTCCCGATCGAGGGCCACTGGTTCGGCAACGACCGCCTGGACTTCCGCCCCGAGAAGTACTGGGCCGCGGGCACCAAGGTCACCCTCAAGCTCGAACTCGACGGAGTCGAAGGCCGCCCGGGGGTCTACGGCAAGCAGACCCGTACGGTCAGCTTCAAGATCGGCCGCTCCCAGGTCACCACGGTCGACGCGAGCAGCAAGCAGATGCAGGTGGTCCGTGACGGCCAGGTGCTCAAGAACGTCCCGATCACCGCGGGCGCCCCGTCGACGACCACGTACAACGGGCAGATGGTCATCAGCGAGAAGTACAAGGTGACCCGGATGAACGGCGCCACCGTCGGCTTCGGCGGGGAGTACGACATCTCCGACGTCCCGCACGCGATGCGGCTGACCACCTCCGGCACCTTCGTGCACGGCAACTACTGGGCCTCGTCCGGCACGTTCGGCTCCGAGAACGTCAGCCACGGCTGCGTGGGCCTCAAGGACGTCCGCGGCGCCGGTGACGGCAGCCAGCCCGCCGCCTGGTTCTTCAACGAGTCGCTGATCGGCGACGTGGTCATCGTGAAGAACTCCAAGGACAAGACCGTCGCCCCCGACAACGGCCTCAACGGCTGGAACATGGACTGGGCGGAGTGGATCAAGTAGCCCCGGTTCCTGCGCAGTAGTCGCCCGGGTGGCCCGGTGCTGTGACCCACAGCACCGGGCCACCCGGCGTTAACCGGCGCTAACCTTCCCGTATGACCATCTCTCTCGAAGTCTCCGAAGGCGTCGGCGTCATCCGGCTGGACCGGCCGCCCATGAACGCCCTGGACATCGCCACGCAGGACCGGCTGCGCGAGCTCGCCGTCGAGGCGACCGACCGGGCCGACGTCCGTACGGTCGTCATCTACGGCGGCGAGAAGGTGTTCGCGGCCGGCGCGGACATCAAGGAGATGCAGACGATGGACCACGCGGCCATGGTCGCCCGGTCCCGCGGACTGCAGGACGCCTTCACCGCCGTGGCCCGGATCCCCAAGCCGGTGGTCGCGGCCGTCACCGGCTACGCCCTGGGCGGCGGCTGCGAGCTGGCCCTGTGCGCGGACTACCGCATCGCCGCCGACAACGCGAAGCTCGGCCAGCCCGAGATCCTGCTCGGCCTGATCCCCGGCGCGGGCGGCACCCAGCGGCTGTCCCGGCTGATCGGCCCCTCCAAGGCCAAGGACCTCATCTTCACGGGCCGCATGGTCAAGGCCGACGAGGCGCTGACCCTCGGCCTCGTGGACCGCGTGGTACCGGCCGCCGAGGTGTACGAGCAGGCGTACGCGTGGGCCGCGAAGCTGGCCCAGGGCCCGGCCCTCGCGCTGCGCGCCGCCAAGGAGTGCGTGGATGCCGGCCTGGAGGCCGACATCGACACCGGTCTGACGATCGAACGGGGCTGGTTCGCGGGTCTGTTCGCCACCGAGGACCGCGACCGAGGGATGCGCAGCTTCGTCGAGGAGGGGCCGGGTAAGGCCAAGTTCCTTTAGCGCAAGCCCTGTCGGGGTCCTCGTAGGGATCCTTGCCGGGGTCATTCCTGTGGGTGGATTAGCCAGGGCTTAAGGCAGCCTTAAGGCGAGCTGGTGATCCACTCTGGGTGATCACTGCCTCGCGGTGCGTCACCGCAGGTCAGCGACGTGTGGTGGCCCCCGGGTTGCCGATTGCATATGCCAGAAAGGCCCCTCGGAATCAAAGATCCCGAGGGGTCTTTTCCTGCGGAACGGCCCGAACGGCCGTACCGGCCCTCCATGATGGGTGCATGGCGGGTCTGGAGGGTGTGGAACAGCCGCGGCAGCGCAGTGGCGCTTCCGCCGTACGGCTCACGGCGGCCCTGGAGGACGAACTGGGCCTCAAAGCGCTGGAGTTGTACGGGAACCCGGCCGAGGCGGAAGTGACGCTGCCGTCGATGCCCGAGTCGGCGAGCACCGCCCGCCGGCTCACGCAGTGCGTGGTCGTCCGCCTGTGGGGCCTCTCGCCCCAGATCGCCGAGCACACGGTCCTGCTCGTCTCGGAGCTCGTGGGCAACGCCGTCCGCCACACGGGGGCCCGGTCCTTCGGTTTACGGATGCTCAGGCGGCGCGGCTGGATCCGCGTGGAAGTGCGCGACCCCTCGCGCGGGCTGCCCTGCCTCATGCCCGTCCACGAGATGGACACCACCGGCCGGGGGCTGTTCCTCGTCGACAAGCTCTCGGACCGCTGGGGTGCGGACCTGCTGCCGCGCGGAAAGATCACCTGGTTCGAGATGCGTGTGGCCGACCGCTGAGGATCGCCCCCGGAACGCCAGAAACCCCCTGTCGCCGTCGTGGGGCGCTGTGGGGGTTTCATGGGTGCGCCGAGGATCGAAGGGGGTGTGATCCTCGGCGGGGACTTCGCTCGGGTCAACGGGAAGCCGTGATTCCGACTATGGCAGACGAGGGACCAAATGCCAAAAGTCCCAAGTTGGACATAAGTGTGCATATCCTAAGACTTTCTACCTAAATCTTAGGTGAGATGGGCCACTGGCCTCGTAATCAGCGAGTGGAGATCGGCCGCTCTGCGTGAATCGTTGATCATATAGCGGACGGTGGTCGGGTGGCACCGGTTCGGCCGAAGGTCCTGAATTGGGTCAATCAATACCTACACGGGCATCCACCCCTTAAATGGGCGGGTGCCCTGCTACCCGGACCGCCGATCCGCTCTCCGTGCCGGCGCGGCGGTCGCCGCCGGCGCCCTCACCGCCGCCTGCGGCACGGACGCCCGCACCACCCCCGGGCCGTCCGTATCCGGGACGGCCCCCGCGGGCCCCGCGGCCCCGGCGAAGGCCGCCCCCGACAAAGCGGCGACCCGGGCCAAGGCGGCTCCCGCCCCGCGCCGGTTCGCCGGTCAGCCCGTGGAGATCGGACACGGCCCCCGCGGCCGGCCCGGCGTCGCGCTCACCTTCCACGGCAACGGCGACCCCGCCATCGCCAAGGCCGTGCTCGCCGAGGCGGAGCGGGCGGGCGCGCGGGTCACCGTACTGGCCATCGGCGCCTGGCTCGACGCCCACCCGGAGATGGCCCGCCGGATCCTGGACGGCGGCCACGAGCTCGGCAACCACACCCAGCGCCACCTCGCGATCAACACCATGCCCGAGGAGCAGGCGTACGCCGAGATCACCGGCTGCGCCGACCGCCTCAAACGGCTGACCGGATCCATCGGCACCTGGTTCCGCCCGTCCCAGACCCAGTACGCCAGCCCCCTCGTGCGAAAGCTGGCCCAGCGGGCGGGCTACCCGCACGTCCTCTCGTACGACGTGGACTCCCTCGACTTCACCTCGCCCGGTGCCGCGGCCGTCATCCGCACCGTCATCGGCCCGATCCAAGGCGGATCGGTGGTGAGCCTGCATTTCGGCTACGCGGACACGGTCGACGCGATGCCACCCCTCCTCGAAGAACTCGCACGCCGCAAACTGCGCGCGGTGACCACCACGGAGCTGCTGACCCCATGACGACCACCCGCCTTCCCCGGAAGGCCACCGCGTTGCTGGCCGGTCTGGTCCTCGCCGCCCTCGCCGGCTGCGGAGCGGCCGACGAGGGACCCGCCGAGGCCCTGGGCACGAAGGGGCCCGCCGCGCCCGCCAAGGCCGTACCGGCGGTGCCGGCCGCGCCGCCGGGCCTGGCCGGAATGCCGCCGCTCCTCGATCCGAACGACGTGTACGCGGCCGACCGGCCGAACAAACTCTCCCCGGTGGTCAAGGACTTCCCGTCCCGCGTCTACGTGCCGAACACCAACTCCAACACGGTGTCCGTCATCGACCCGGTCACGTACAAGGTCATCGACACCATCCCCGTCGGCGTCCAGCCCCAGCACGTGGTCCCGTCCTGGGACCTGAAGACCCTCTGGGTCAACAACAACCGGGGGCACACGCTCACCCCGATCAACCCGGCCACCGGGGAGGCCGGCAAGCCCGTCGAGGTGCACGACCCGTACAACCTGTACTTCACGCCCAACGGCAAGTACGCGGTGGTCATGGCCTCCATGGACAAGGAGCTGGTGTTCCGGGACCCGCACACCATGGACCGCGTGAAAACCGTCCCCGTAACCTGTTTCGGCGTCAATCACGCAGACTTCTCCGCGGACGGCCGCTACTTCATCGTGAGCTGCGAGTTCTCCGGTGAACTGCTCAAGGTCGACACCGAGAAGATGGAGGTCGTCGGCCAGCAGAAACTGCCCTTCGAGGGCGCCATGCCGCAGGACGTCAAGGTCTCGCCGGACGGAAAGACCTTCTACGTCGCGGACATGATGGCCCACGGCATGTGGGTGCTCGGCGGCGACAAGTTCGAGACCCCCAAGCTGCTGCCCACCGGTAAGGGCTGCCACGGCCTCTACGTCAGCCGCGACTCCAAGGAGATGTACGTCTCCAACCGGGGCGAGGGGTCCGTCTCCGTCTTCGACTTCACGCAGAACAAGCTGACGAAGAAGTGGGAGCTGCCGGACGGCGGCAGCCCCGACATGGGCGGGGTCTCCGCCGACGGCAAGGTGCTGTGGCTCTCGGGCCGCTACAACTCCGAGGTCTACGCCATCGACACCACCACCGGCAAGCAGCTCGCCAAGATCCCGGTGGGCGGCGGACCGCACGGCCTCGCCGTCTACCCGCAGCCCGGCCGCTACTCCCTCGGCCACACCGGCATCTTCCGGTAGGGCGCGAGGGCGCGTACGCGCAGGAAACGGGCGTGCCCCGGGAGCTCGCACAGCTCCCGGGGCACGCTGGGCCGCTCACCGTCGCCTCCTCACCAGGCGACGGGGAGCCGTTCGGGAAGCCGCTTGATGAAGCCGGTCCGCCACACGAGGTTCTCCGCCGGCACCGCGAGACGCAGCTCGGGCAGCCGCTCGACCAGCACCTCCAGCGCGATCTCGGCGTGCGCCCGGCCCAGCGCGGAGGCCGGGCAGAAGTGCCGGCCCGCACCGAAGGCGAGGTTGGCGTGGGAGCTCTCGCGCTCCAGGTCCAGCTCGTCGGGGTTCTCGAAGGCCTCCGGGTCGAAGTTGGCCCCCTCCAGCAGGACGAGGACCAGCTCGCCCTCCTTGACCAGCACGTCCCCGACCTGGATGTCCGCCATGGCGATGCGCGGCAGGCCGTCGCCCACGGACAGGTTCCAGCGCAGCAGCTCGTCCACTGCCCTGCCCATGCGCTCCGGGTGCTTGCGCAGGTACCCGATGAGCTCGGGCTTCTGGAGCAGCGCCAGGACCGCCAGGGTCAGGAACGCGGAGGTCGAGACCGCGCCGGCCCCGAAGAGCGAAACGGCGACGGTGGCGAACATGTCGTCGGTCAGGTGCGCCGACTCCGGGTCCGCCTCCTTCAGCTCGGCGAACTTGCCGAGGAGCCCCGTACGCTCCTCGGCAGGCAGCGCCAGCTGCGCCTTCAACTGCTCCTCGAAGTAGCCGACGTCCTTGTACCAGTTGAGCGCCGAGTCGGCGAACGGCTCGCGCGCGGTCATGAACGCGACGTCCAGCCCCGACATCAGGCGCCGCCAGTCCTCGAACGGCACGCCCAGCACCTGGCAGTGCAGCGCCGCGGAGAAGGGGTCGGCGAAGGCGGCCCGCAGGTCGGCGGGCCCCCCTTCGGCGAGGAGCCGGTCGATGAGCTCGCCGGCCTTCGCGCGCAGCCAGTCCTGCAGGCCCTTCTGGCGCGGGTTGAGCGCCTTCATGACCGCGTTGCGCAGTCCGGCGCTGTTGATGTTGCCCATGTTGTTGACGACCTCGGGCGGGATCGTCAGCGCGTACTGGCGCGGAACACCGGCATTGGCCGTGTCCTTGAGGCTGAACCGCTCGTCCTCCAGCACCTGCTTGGCCAGCGCGTAGCTGCTCACCAGCCAGGCCGGGTCCCCGGTGAGGGTGCGGACCTTCGCGACCGGCGCCTTCTCGCGCAGCCAGGTGCACTCCTCGGGGAGCACGTCACCGCGCCGCGAGAGCGGGAAGTCGATGAGGGGCTCGGCGGTCCGTCCGGTGCCCTCAAGCTGCTCGACGCTCATCGACGGTCCTTTCGGTTGGTGCGGTGTTCGTGTTCGCGTCGCTCTGTGCCGTTTCGGCCGCCTCGGGCCGTACCACGGCGTATGCCTGGTTCCTCGTCGCGCGCAGTCCCCCACCGCGCGCGAAGAGGACGTCGGTCATCGGCATCTTGACGTGGTAGGCCGCCACGGAGGACGGCACGTCGAGAATGCTCGGGGTGTCGATGAAGAACGGCAGCTCGGCTGCCATGTAATCGAAACAGACCTGCAACTGTGCGTCGGTGATGGATTCACCCTCCGGCAACTTGGATCCGACAAAATGCAGGGCCATTTCCTCGCAGCCCTTGCGGAATTCGTCGTCGGTCTCCAGGAAATGGAGTACGCGTCTGTGCAGAAGTTGGTAGACGGGGTTCGTCTGGAACTCCGAAAGTGCCCTCACTCGGATCTCGGCATGGGGAGGTCCTGATTCCTCCACGCCCTTGAGAATCCTTCGCCGGACTGCCTTGATTTCCTTCGTCGCGCGCTTCTCGGCGTGTTCCTGGGTGTAGCCGAAGGCGGCGAACATCCGGTCCACGTGGAGGTCTGCGTAGACGAAGTCGACCTGTGCGAAGCGGGTCGTGGCCCATCGGGTGAGGTGGGATATGCGCTCGGAGCTGAAGTAGCTGTTTCCAGGACTCACTCCGATGAGCACATGGTCGCCGTCTTCCCAGATGTGGTGGCAAGTGCGGGTGAAGGGCAGAACTTCGAATGATGCGTCAGCTGTGATCGTCACCTGTGTGATCGCCCTTGTTGCCGCTTGTCCCTGGGAGCCCTGCGCTCCCGGTGTGGCGGCAATGTCACTACGTTATGCGGTGGCCCCGGAGCGTGACAAGTGGAGGCTTGAATTGTTGGCTGGAATTATCGCTTCCGTACTACGGAAGGGTAATTGAATATCTATCTGCCGCTCGAACGGGACCCGGGGCGTGAGGGGGGAGGGCGTGCCGCTACCCTGAGCCGGTCAACAAGCACCAAGAAGGGGTGGACCCAGTGGCGGACATCGAGAGCGCACGGACGACGTTCGGCAAGTTCGACGTGAACGGTGACGGCTTCGTGACGGCCGACGAGTTCCGTTCGGCGATGGCGGCGATGGGTGACCCCTACGTCACCGGCCCGGTCGCGGAGGCCGTGATCGCCGCCAAGGACTCGAACGACGACGGCCTGCTGAGCTTCGACGAGTTCTGGGCCTCCCTGAACAAGTAAGCCCCCGCGCCGCCCCCGGCCCCTCTGCCGGGCCGGGGCTGCGCGTCAGGCCCGCCCCGGCTCGGCGGCCATGCCCTCCACCTCGGCCATGCCCTCTGCCTCGGCGAGGGCCTCCACCTCGGCGAGGGCCTCCTCCAGCCAGCGCAGCCAGAAGGTCTCCAGCCCGGTCCCCGCGTGCAGCACGACCCGCCGCAGCCGGTCCTCCCCGGAGTCCCGCCCGGCTGGGAAGTCCTTCTCCTCGATCCCCTCGTACACGGCCAACTGGGCCCGGTGCAGCTCAAGATGCCGCCGCAGCTCCGCGGCCAGCCCCTGCGGCCCCACGACTGCGGCCGCCCGGATCCGCAGCAGCAGGGGATCCCGCACCGGCTTGGGATCCTGACTCTCCCCGACCCACCGCGCCAGCTCCCCGCTCCCGGCGGGCAGCACCTCGTACTCCTTCTTCTGCCCCCGCACGGGCCCCTCGCTGGGCAGCGCCCGGATCAGCCCGGCCTCCTCCAGCCGGCCGAGCTCGCGGTAGATCTGCTGGTGCGTCGCGGACCAGAAGTACCCGATCGACTTGTCGAACCGCCGGGTCAGCTCCAGCCCCGACGAGGGCTTCTCGAGCAGGGCGGTGAGGATGGCGTGCGGGAGCGACATGCGGCCATCCTAGATTTGCCCCCAGAGCGCCAGTGCCTCCGCTGTGCGTGGACCCGGGGCCTCCGCGGCCAGGTGGCCGTGAGCGCGCAGGAAGGCCGTCACCGCCGGGGACCAGGCCGGGCGCAGGCCCGCCGAGGTGAGGAGGGACGGATCCGAGAGGAGGGGCTCGGCCGGGCCGAAGCGGATGCCCGCCGGGCTCAGGACCGCCGCGTCGTCGGCCCAGCGGACCGCCAGGTCCACGTCGTGGGTGGCCATGACCACCGTCGTACCCGCCGCGCGCAGTCCCGCGAGGACGTCGAGGAGCCGCTCCTGGCCGTCCGGGTCCAGGCCGGCCGTCGGCTCGTCCAGGATGAGCACCCGCGGAGCCATCGCCACCGCCCCCGCGATCGCCGCGCGCTTGCGCTGGCCGTAGGAGAGCAGATGGGTGGGGCGGTCCCCGAGGTGCGTGATGTCCAGTGCGGCCAGAGCGGAGTCCACGCGGGCGCGGACCTCCGGAGCGGGGAGCCCCAGGTTCATCGGGCCGAAGGACACGTCCTGCTCCACCGATGCCGCGAACAGCTGGTCGTCGGGGTCCTGCACCACGAGCTGGACGGACGTGCGCAGCCGGGTCAGTCCGGCCCGGTCGTACGAGACCTCCGTGCCGTCCAGCCGCAGCGACCCCGTGCCGGGTTGCAGGCCGCCGCTCAGCAGCCGCATCAGGGTGGTCTTGCCGCTGCCGTTGCGCCCCAGCAGGGCCAGCGCCCGGCCCGGCGCGATGGCGAAGTCGACGCCGGTCAGGACCGCCGGGCCGTCCTCGTAGGCGTAGCCCGCGCCGGACAGCTCCACCACCGGATCCAGCGACGGGTTCAGCGACGGGTTCACAGGTACAGCCCCTTCAGCATGAGGGTCAGGGTGATCAGGGCCGCCAGCAGGCCTGCGGTGGCCGTCAGGAAGCGCCACGACAGGGCCGCCTCCGGTACGAGGACCCGCAGCGCGCCGTCGTAGCCGCGTCCGGCCAGCCCCGCCTGGAGCTTGGCCGCGCGGTCGAAGGCCCGTACGAACGAGGTGGCGGCGAGCCCGGCCAGGGAGCGCCACACCGCCGCCCGGCCGGTGTGCCCGAGCCGGGCCGCCTGGGCCCGGCGGACCTGGGCCATGGAGTCGAGCAGCAGGAAGCCGATCCGGTACATGACCAGGGCCACGTCCACCACCGGGGCCGGCACCCCGGCCCGGACCAGCCGGGGCAGTACGTCGGAGACCGGGGTGGTGAAGGCGAACAGCAGCAGCCCGAGCGAGGCCGACGAGGTGCGCAGCAGCAGTTCGGCGGCCAGCCGGGGCCCGTCGGGGGCCAGGGACACCGGCCCCGCCGGGCCGCCGACCGCGAAGAGCAGCGGCAGCGCCCCGGTGAAGCAGAAGCCGAGCGGGATCCGGAAGGCCCGCCAGAGCTGGCGGCCCGCCACCCCTGCCGGGCCGAGCAGTACGGCGAGGGTGGCCGCGGCCACCAGCGGCCCGCCCGGCCAGGGCGGCAGGCACACGGCGGTGACCGTCAGCCCGATCCCCAGCAGGGCCTTCTCCAGCGGGTGCCGGCCGCGCCAGCGGCTGCCGTGCGCGGCCACGTCGATCGGCAGCACCGCCTACGCCTCCGGGGCGGTGGCGCCAGCGGCGGCGGCCGCTCCCTGGCGGCGGCCCGTGCGGACGCCGAAGTAGTAGGCGAGCACGCCCGCGCCCAGCGCCGCCTGCAAGGCGAACAGCGCGGACTCGATCTCGCCGGAGGGGGGCTCGTAGAGAGGGGAGAACCAGGGCTCGTAATCCGGCTTCAGCTCGGTGATCGCCGCCTCCGCCTGAGCGTCGGCGCCGGTGAAGGGCTCCTCCTTGCCCTCGCCCAGCCCCAGGGCGAGAGGCAGGACGGCCAGCGCCGCCACCAGGAGCAGCAGCAGGCCGTTGATCTTCGCGTTCTTGGACATCCCGCTCATCAGGCCGCCGCCTTCTCTCCGGTACGGGCGGAGGTCAGCTTCGCGACGCCGAGCCGGACCAGGTCCGACTTGCTCGACGCCATCAGCAGCCGCATCACCAGGACGGTCAGCAGCCCCTCGCTCACGGCCAGCGGTATCTGCGTGACCGCGAAGATCCCCCCGAACTTCGCGAGCGATCCCGCGACTCCGGAGGCCGGGTCCGGGAAGGCCATGGCGAGCTGCACGCTGGTGACGCAGTAGGTGACCAGGTCGGCGAAGAAGGCGCCGAAGAACACGGTGACCATCAGCGGGAGTGCGAACTTCCGCAGCAGCCGGTAGACGGCGTAGCCCGCCCACGGGCCGGCGACGGCCATCGAGAAGACGTTGGCGCCGAGGGTGGTGAGCCCGCCGTGGGCCAGCAGCAGGGCCTGGAACAGCAGGGTGATCGTGCCGAGCACCGCCATGATCGGCGGCCGGAACAGGATCGCCCCGAGCCCCGTGCCGGTGGGGTGCGAGCAACTGCCCGTCACCGAAGGGATCTTCAGGGCGGACAGGACGAAAGTGAATGCTCCGGACGCTCCGAGCAGCAGCGTGCTCTCCGGGTTCGCCTTCACCTCGCGGGTGAGCGAGCGGACGCCGTGGACGACGAAGGGGGCGGACGCGGCGCCCCAGGCGACCGCGTGCAACGGGGGTAGGAACCCCTCGGCTATATGCATGAGTGGGGAGACCTCTCCAGCACCTCGTGGATGGACAACGCGCCCCGGCCGGTCTCCTGGCTCACGGGTTGACGTCCATGCTCCGCCTTCCCGGGCAGCGCGGAACCTCCCGCGCAGCCCAGTGGCTTTCCCGCAGGAGTGGAGCCGGACTTCCCGATCACAGTGGCGAGGGCCGCACCGGTTTCCCACCGGTTTCCCGAACACCAAGGCCCGCTGACCCTAGTCGGCCGCACGGACCGGTAACAACCCGCCCCAATCACGCCGGGCGGCGACCGGATTCCGCTTCGTGGTCACTCTCCGTGTCCGGTGGCTCGTCGGCCGCCCCAAGGGCGCGGGCCGGAGGGGGAGTTCCGGGTGTCGGGGCCGCAGGGTGCCGGAGGTTGCGCCGCGCCATGGCGTTCCGCACGCAGGGGGGAGCGCGGACGGGGCCGGCGGACGGGACGGGCACGGACGGGTGCGGTCGGCTGGCGGGGCCGCCCGGCGGCGAAGAGGCTGGTGGGGTGACCGCCGAACCCGATGCCGCGCCCGCTGTCGACTACTCCGACCTCACCGCCGTCTATGTCAACTGCACGCTCAAGCGATCACCCGAGCCCAGCAACACCGAGGGCCTGATCGACAAGAGCCGCGCGGTGATGGAGGCGGCCGGGGCCCGGACCTCGCTCATCCGCGCCGTCGACCACGACATCGCCACCGGAGTCTGGCCCGACATGACCGACCACGGCTGGGAGAGCGATCAGTGGCCGGTGCTCTACAGCCAGATCATGGACGCCGACATCCTCGTGCTGTGCGGCCCGATCTGGCTCGGTGACAACAGCTCGGTGATGAAGCAGGTCATCGAGCGGCTCTACGCCTGCTCCTCGATCCTGAACGAGCAGGGCCAGTACGCCTACTACGGGCGCGTCGGCGGGGCGCTGATCACCGGCAACGAGGACGGCGTCAAACACTGCGCCATGAACATCCTCTACAGCCTGCAGCACCTCGGCTACGCGATCCCCCCGCAGGCCGATGCCGGATGGATCGGCGAAGCCGGACCGGGTCCCTCCTACCTGGACCCCGGATCCGGCGGACCCGAGAACGACTTCACCAACCGGAACACGGCCTTCATGAGCTGGAACCTCATGCACCTGGCCGCTCTGCTCAAGCGGTCCGGCGGGATGCCGGCGCACGGCAACCAGCGCTCCCAGTGGGACGCGGGCTGCCGCTTCGACTTCCCGAACCCCGAGCACCGGTAGGTCCCCGGCCCGGCCTCCCGCCGGTGTGCTCAGCAGACGTTCGGGTGCGCGATGTCCAGGACGAAGCGCTCCGGGGCGTGCAGCGTGAACGTGGTGTAGGCGGGCTTGGTGTTGAAGGCTGCGCCGAAGGTGACGTACCCCTCGTAGTCGCCGGTCAGGGCGAGGCCCTTCAGTTTGGGCAGGTAGATCTTGAGGAGCTTGGGCCCGCGGTAGACGTTGCGGCCCGCGTCGTCGTGTCCGGCGGCGGGGTGCAGGCGGATCTCCAGGAAGTACCGCCCGGCCAACGGGACTGGCTTGCCGGACCCGTCGTAGACCAGCGACGGGACGGGGGTGACGGTGACCGCGGGTACGTATCCCTGCAGGTCGATGACCACGCGGTCGTACGTGCAGTGCCCGCCCCAGCGGGCATTGACGACGAGCGGAGTCTGTGTGGCGGTGGTGGAGGCGGCGGTCGTGGCTGCGGCGGATGCCGGTGCGGCGAAGGCGAGCATGGCGGTGAGCAGTGCGCCCAACCCCAGTGCCGTGGCCTGCCGGCGGCGTGGACGGTTCATGGCGTCCCCTCGATTCCGAGAGACGGGGAACGGTGTCACCCGTGAAGACGCGCCCGGTACGGCCGCGGTTGCACCCGGTTCGCCGGGTTCACCGGATTCGCCGGGTTGACCGTGTGGGCCGGGCTGATCGTGTTGACCGGGTTCACCCGGCTCAGCTGGGCAGGAGGGCGCTCAGCTCGGCGTCGAGGTCGTAGTGCCGGTGTTCCAGGCCACGCGGCACCAGCTCGGTCATCCGGCGGCACAGTTCCCGTACGTCCTTGGCCCGGGCGGACACCACGCACGACTGCTCGCCGTTGCTGAAGGCGAGGAAGACCCGCGGCTCGGTGCCCTTCCAGCGCGGCCACACCTGTACGTCGCCCTCGCCGGTGGCGCAGATCTGGCCGTCGAGCAGCAGTTCCCGGGAGAAGACCCAGTGCGCGAGGTGCATCCCGGCACCCTCGAAGTCGAGGGAGATCTCGTAGGGCCGCTCGGTGCGGTACACGAAGACGCCCCGCACCGGGACGGGCGCGGGTGCGGCCTCGAGCCGGAGCGACAGGACGCGGTGTTCGGTGCCGGTCATGCGGGCGCCTCTCTCTCGGGGTGGGGGCTCGCCGGCGCACGCGCGACATGCCCACTCGGGCAAGCTAGCCCACCCCCGGGCCGCCTTTCCGCTGCCAAAGGTCCCGTCCGGCCGGGTCGCTCGGCCCGACTTCGCCCGATGGGCCGAGCCCCGCCCTCCGGGGGGAGGGCGGGGCTCGGCGGACGTGCGACCGCCAGTGGGTCAGGGTGCCGCGTCGTAACTCGGCACGGGCAGCGGCGCGGTGCCCAGGGCGGCGAGGGACCAGCGCTGCGGGTCCGTCTGGTTGCAGTCCCAGAGCTGGAGCTGGATCCCGTTGGTCGTGTCACCGCCGTTCAGGTCGAGACAGCGACCGGAGACCGTGTTGTAGAGGCTGCCGTCGGCGCGGGGGAGGAACTGCTGCGCCGGGTGGTTGTGGCAGTCGACGGCCTGGATGGGCGTGCCGCTGCCGGTACCGGCGTCCTTGGCGTCCATGCACTTGCCCTGGATGCGTACGGTGCCGTCGGCCCGGACCTCGAACTGCTGGGCGAGCCCCCCGTTGATCTCGTTGCAGTCCCAGATCTGCACCTTGGTGCCGTCGGAGGCCAGGTCCGCGCACTTGGCACCCCTCGCGGTCAGCGAGATCTTGGTGGTCGCGCCGATGGCGGCCGGGGCGGCCGCATAGGGGTAGGCGGCGAAGTTGCTGATGCCGCCGACGAAGGTGCCGAAGTAGTCCGGCTGCCCGTTGACCTTGTACCGGCCCAGGACCAGCGGTCCGGTCGGCGCCGGGCTGGTGGCGGCGGCGTGGTTGCCGCTCCCGGCGAGGACGCCGTCGACGTACAGGCTCATCAGGCCGGTCTCGGCGTTGTAGACGGCGGTCAGGCGGGTCCAGGTGTCCGCGTTGAAGCGGGCCGCGTCGTTGACCTTGTCGGACCAGTCGTACGACCAGCCGTCCACGTCGCCCCTGGCGATGGCGAACCGCCACGAGGAGGTGGCGGCGTCTGCGTAGAGGGTGAAGGCGCTGTTGCGCGTGTTGTCCTGGCTGGCGATCAGACCGCCGTTCGGGCCGGCCTTGGCCCAGGTGCTGAGGGTGAAGCTCTTGCGGGTGTCGATGGAGGCACCGGTGGCGGTGATCGTCGCCTGGGCGCCGCCGAACGCCGCGTAGGGAGTGCTGCGGCCTTCGATGACCGCGGTGGGGAAGGTGACGGCGCCCGCGATCGTGCCCGGCGTCTTGTTGCCGCCGGCGCTGGGGGTTTTGCCGGAGGTCGCCGAGTTCAGCTTCCACTGGTGGATCGGGGTGTTGAGGTTGCCCTGGAGGGTGAAGGTGGAGGTGACTCCGG
>NZ_JBEXPT010000132.1:0-17719 GCF_040612195.1 Streptomyces sp. NPDC006450
CTTGCCGGGTCCGGCCGGCCGGGGTGCGCGGTCCGTCGCGGACAGCGGGAAGAGGGCTCCGCCCGGCCGGTCGAGATTGCCGGTCAGGATGTTCATGGCCTCGCCGCCCAAGGAACTGCGCAGCTGGGGCGGCCGGGAGTACCTCCTGGAGGAGGGCATCAGCACCGATTTCGCCCTGGTGCGGGCGGCGGCCGGGGACCGGCACGGCAACCTCGTCTTCCATTCCTCGGCACGCAATTTCAATCCCCTCGCCGCGATGGCGGGGCGCGTCACCATCGCCGAGGTGGAGGAGCTGGTCGAGCCGGGTGAGCTCGATCCGGACACCGTCCACCTGCCGGGCGTCTTCGTCCAGCGGGTGGTCCGTGTGCGTCCCGGCGATCCGGCGGCGGAGCGGCGCGTCGAGCGCCGCACGGTCCGGACGGCCTTCCTCCCCGAGCAAGGCGGCATGTGACATGGCTCTGACGCGTGAGCAGATGGCGTCCCGCGCCGCCCGCGAGCTGACGGACGGCACGTACGTGAACCTGGGGATCGGTTTGCCGACCCTCATCCCCAACCACCTGCCGCCGGGGGTCGAGGTGGTGCTCCAGTCGGAGAACGGAATCCTCGGCGTGGGCCCGTACCCGGCGGCCGACGGGGTGGACCCGGACCTGATCAACGCGGGCAAGGAGACGGTCACGGTCCGGCCGGGGGCTTCGTTCTTCGACTCCGCGCTGTCCTTCGGCATGATCCGCGGCGGGCACGTGGACGCGGCCGTGCTGGGCGCCATGCAGGTGTCGGCCTCGGGCGACCTGGCCAACTGGATGATCCCCGGGAAGATGGTCAAGGGGATGGGCGGCGCGATGGACCTGGTGCACGGCGCGCGCAGGGTGATCGTGCTCATGGAGCACACCGCCAAGGACGGCACGCCGAAGCTCGTGGAGCGGTGCGCGCTGCCGCTGACCGGGCGGGGCGTCGTCCACCGGGTCATCACCGACCTCGCGGTCCTCGACATCACCCCGGAGGGATTCCTGCTCCGCGAACTGGCACCCGGGGTCTCCCTGGACGAGGTCCGTACGGCGACGGGGGCGGAGCTCGCGGTGGCCGTGGCGGCGGAGGCCGTGCCGGGCACGGCCGGGCACGAGGCGCGCTGAGCACGGCTCGGTCCGTGCGGCGCGTCCATGAACTTCGCCGCCGGTCACGGCATTTCAGGAAGCCGCCGAGGGTGTCGTCGGCCCCACGAACACCCCTGTGCATCCCGCGCAACGCCCTGGCGGGAAATCGCCGGGGCAATGGCCGCATTGCGGCTGGGGCAGGAGGCGCGGCCCTCCCTACCGTTCTGCGCAGTGCGGTCCCGCGCCCGCGGGGCCGATGAGGGGGACAGGTGAAGAACGTAGTTCGACGTTCCATTGCCCTCGCGGGAGCGCTCGCGCTGCTCCCGCTGATGTCGATCTCCGCAGAAGCGAAATCCCCGGGCCCTCTGTCCGCGGACAAGGTGGCGGCGATGACCCCGGAGCGGCAGGCGGAAGTGCTGGAACCGCTGCGGGTCGCCGCCGACGCCGCGGCCCAGGTGGGCCAGGGCGAGCGCGCCGACGTCTACACGCAGGTCGAGATGGCCTCCGACTACCGCTCGGTCCATGTGTATCTCACCGATGTCCGCCGGGGCCGGGAGTTCCTCTCGGCCGTACGCCGGACCAATCCGGAAGCCGACACCCGGCTGATCAAGGTCGTCCAGGGCAAGAAGTCCCGGCAGCAGCTGAAGGAGGAGATCAACGAGCTCACCGAGCGCACCGACCTGCCCTTCAAGGTCTCCCTCGCGGGAACCTCGGCGGACGGCGGCACCATCGAGCTCGCCGTGGACGACCCGGGGGCCGCGCAGGGCTACCTGGCCTCGCCGGCCGTCGCGGAGCGCCGTAGCGCCGCCTCGGCCACCCCGGTCGAGGTCCGGCAGGCGCCCGCGGCCACGCCCCTGACCCGCTGGAACGACAGCGCGCCGTTCTACGCGGGTGCCGCGCTCGGACCGGCCTTCGGCGTGCAGTCGAACTGCACGAGCGGGATCCCGGCCGTCAGCACCTGGGACGGCCGCCAGTGGCTGGTGACGGCAGGCCACTGCTACAACGTCGGCAACAGCGTGTGGGCGGCCGGCGGCAACTACATCGGCCGGGTCGAGTTCAAGAGGCCCGAGCTCGACGCCGCGTTCATCGAGGCACCCACGAACCGGTACACCTGGGACGGTACCGACGCGACCGGCTACACCCGCTACCTCAACGGGGTGCGCAACGTGGCGGTCGGCGACTTCACCTGCCAGCTCGGCTACAACTCCAAGGTCGTCTGCAACATCCGTACGGTGTACGCGGGCAACGCGAGCTGGAACATCAACGGCACCACCGTCTGGGGCAGTTACGGCGTGCCCCACTACGGCGGAGTCGTCGCCCGCGGCGGCGACAGCGGTGGCCCGGTGATCTACATCAACGACCCGAACTCCCGGCAGCTGAACGGCATCGTCAGCGCGGGCTGGGGCTGCGACGCCAACAAGGTGTGCAGCACGGGAATGGCCTGGGTCGACGTGTGGTCCATCTTCAACGGGTTCGCCATCAAGCTGAACCCGTCCTGAGCGCGTCCTGGTCCCACCTCGATCCGGTGGGCCACTAGCAGCGGGCGGGAGCTCCCGCAACCCTCGTGGACCGCTCAAGCGGGGGTCCGACTGTGGCGCTCCGCGCCATGCCGCCGCGGGCTGAGCCGCTCCTACGGTGGCGGGCATCGCGGGCCCCGGACGACGGGTCCGCGCTCTGCCCGCCGCCCCAGGGAGCCGCCATGTCCTCGCGCAACAGATCATCCGACACCCGGACCACCGGCCGACGGCGACCGCCCGGGGGGACCTACGGAGGGGCGCAAAGACAGACGTACGGTCAGACGTACGGTCAGACGTACAGGCGGTCCCACGGACGGTCCTACGGGCGGACGCGCCGGGCCCTCGTACGCCTGCTCGCCCTGGTGCTCCTGGTCGTCGGCGGCGTGCTGGCCGGGCCCCTCTCCCCCGCCGTCGCTGCCGTCGCGCTCCAGCGGGTCACCGGGTTCGGTGCCAATCCGGGGCAGCTCACCATGTACGTGTACCGCCCGGCCTCGCTCCCGGCCGCCCCGGCCGTGGTGATCGCCCTGCACGGCTGCGCGCAGAACGCCCAGACCTACGCCGACAACTCCGGACTGCCCGAACTCGCCGACCGCCACGGGTTCCTGGTGGTCTTCGCGGAGACGACCTCCGCGAACAACCCCAACAAGTGCTTCAACTGGTTCCAGGCCGCGGACAACCGGCGCGGCCAGGGCGAAGCCGCCTCCGTCCGGCAGATGGCCGCCCACGCCGTCTCCGCCTACTCCGCCGACCCCGCCCGCACCTTCGTCACCGGCCTGTCGGCCGGCGGCGCCATGACCTCCGTGATGCTCGCGGCCTACCCGGACGTGTTCGCGGCCGGGGCGGTGATCGCCGGGCTGCCCTACGACTGCGCCAAGGGCAGCAGCCCCTACACGTGCATGAACCCCGGCGTGGACAAGTCACCGGCCGCATGGGCCCGGTTGGTCCGCGACGCGTATCCGGCGTGGACCGGCCCGTGGCCCCGCGTCGCGATCTGGCAGGGCGACGCCGACACCACCGTCGTCCCCCGCAACGCCGACGAGCTGCGCGACCAGTGGACGGCCGTGCACGGGCTCCCGCAGACCCCCGCCCGCACCTCCGTCATCGGGCCCGACGCGACCCGCCAGGAGGAGTACCCGGCCGCCGACGGCACGGTGGCCGTCGAGGTGGACCGGGTCCCGGGCATCGGGCACGGCACCCCGGTCGATCCTGGCTCCGGTCCCGCGCAGTGCGGGCACACGGGGGCGGCGTACTTCCTCGCCTCGATCTGCTCCGCCCACTGGATCTCGAAGTTCTTCGGCCTGGACGGATCCACGACCGATCCCGACCCCGGTCCCGGCACCCTGCCCGCGCCCTCCGGTCTGGCCGCCTCCGCCGTCGGCGACACCGCGGTCACCCTCACCTGGGACCAGGTGCCGGGCGCCACCGACTACGCCGTCCACCGGGACGGGGTCCAGGTCGCCACCCCGGCCGCGCCCCCGTACACCGACGGCGGCCTCGCCCCCGGCACGGGTCACACCTGGACCGTGGCGGCCCGCGACGGCGCGGGAACGCCCGGGGCCCGCTCCGCGCCGGTCACGGCGAGCACGACCGGCGCGCCCGCGGCGTGCTGGAAGGCGAACAACTACCAGCAGGTGCTAGCGGGCCGGGCCACGACCGACGGGAGCTACGCGTACGCCAAGGGCTCGGGCCAGAACCTGGGCCTCTACAACCTCTACGTCACGCACACGCTGAAGGAGGCGCCCGCCGGCTACTTCGTCATCGCCGACGCCGGCTGCCCCTGAACCGCCCGCCCGCCCGACCGCCCGACCGACCGCCCGCCGGTCCGCCCGCCATGGCGCCCGCCTCCACCCCGGGGCCCGCGAACATGGCGGGCGCAGCCGTGTCCGCGCCCCGGCGGCGCGCCGTAGCCTCCGGCCCAGTCCCCCGATCCCCCATCCCCGTATCCCCTGTCCCGTCCCCGTCCCCGTCGCGCCCTCTGGAGGCTCTCCCGTGCCACCGGCCATCCGTTCCGTCACCACCACCGCCACCGCGGCCGTCGCCCTCCTGGCCTCGGCCCTGCTGGCTCTCCCCGCTCCCCCGGCGGCCGCCGGCGGGGCCGACACGCACTGCGCCCGCCTCGCCCGCCTCCACGTCCCGGGAGCGGAACACCAACAGGTCGACTGTCTGGCCGAGTTGACGACAGCAGGCACCGTGGCCTCCGGGCACACCGATCCGGCCGACTGGGCCGGCCTCACCCCCAAGGACCTGTCCGTCCCCACCGGGGTGCCGGGCATCCAGATCGACGGCTACTTCCCCGACACCGCCGCCCCGGCCGCCGCCCCCAACACCAACCACGGCTGGAACCACGACGCGCAGTTCGTGATCCGGCTGCCCGACCGCTGGAACGGCGGACTCGTCGTCGCCGGCTCCCCGGGCGTGCGCGAGCAGTACGCCAACGACCGGGCCATCGGCGACTGGGTGCTCTCGCGCGGCTACGCCTTCGCCGCCACCGACAAGGGCAACACCGGGGCCGCCTTCCACCGCGACGGGCAGGCTCCCGGGGACGCCGTCGCCGAGTGGAACACCCGGGTCACCGAGCTGACCCGGGCCGCCCGCGCGGTCGTCGCGCAGCGCTACCGCCGCGCCCCGGACCGCACCCTCGCGACGGGCATGTCCAACGGGGGCTACCTGGTGCGCTGGCAGCTGGAGAACCATCCGGAGCTGTACGACGGCGGGGTGGACTGGGAGGGCACCCTGTGGCGGGCCGACGGCCCCAACCTGCTGACCTTCCTGCCCCCGGCGCTGGCCGCCTATCCCACCTACGCGGCCGGCGGCCCGCAGGCCGGGCAGGCGCACGAGGCGATGCTCGCCGCCGGTTTCCCGGCCGGCTCGGAGTTCCTGTGGCCCTTCCACCACAGCTACTACTGGGACCTCACCCAGCGGATCTACCGCGAGGAGTTCGATCCGGGCTTCGACGGTCCGACCGAGGCCGGGACCCCCTTCTGCGCGCCCGGCACCCCGGCCTGCGACGCCGACTACGCCTACGCCGAGCGGCCCGCGGAGGTCCGCCGCGCCGTCCAGCGGATCGCGCTCACCGGCCGGATCGGCAAACCGCTGATCACCCTGCACGGCACCCTCGACGTCCTGCTCCCCATCTCCCGGGACTCCGACGTCTACGCCGAGATGGTCCGCCGGGCCGGCCGCGGGGGCTTGCTGCGCTACTACCGCATCGAGGGCGGCACCCACGTGGACTCGCTCGTCGACGCCTTCCCCGACCGGCTGCGCCCCCTCACCCCCTGCCACCGCGCCGCCTTCACCGCGCTGGAGGACTGGATCGGCCGCGGTGTGCGGCCACCGCTGGGCCACACCGTCCCCCGGGATCCGTCGGCCACCCCCGCGGCCCTGCTGACCAACTGCCCGCTCGACGCCTGAGGACGCCCGCGCCCGGCCCCGTACGCCGCCGGCCCGCATGGTGGCCGTCTCCATACGGACGGCACCGAGTGTGGGGTGCGGCACCGTGGGCGTCGCCCGCGGCCCTCCCTACGCTTCCGGCCATGACGAGCGAACTTCCTTCCCCCACCGGTCTGCTCCGGCGCGTCGCCCTGGTGACGGGCGGCGGCAGCGGCATCGGCCGGGCGTGCGCGGTGGCCCTGGCCGAGGCCGGGGCCACGGTGCACGTGGTCGACATCGACGCGGCGGCGGCCAAGGCCGTCGCCGACCTCGTCGGCGGGCACGCCCACACCGCCGATCTGGCCGACCCCGCCGCCATCGGGGAGCTGCCCGCCGCCGTCGACATCCTGGTCAACAGCGCCGGGCTCCAGCACGTCGCCCCGATCACCGAGTTCCCGCCCGAGCGCTTCGCGCTGATCCAGCAGGTGATGGTCACCGCGCCCTTCCTGCTGCTGCGCCACGTGCTGCCGCACATGTACGCCGCCCGCTGGGGCCGGGTGGTCAACATCTCCAGCGTCCACGGGCTGCGCGCGAGCGCGTACAAATCGGCGTACGTGGCGGCCAAGCACGCTCTGGAGGGACTGAGCAAGGTCACCGCGATCGAGGGGGCCCCGTACGGGGTGACCAGCAACTGCATCAGCCCCGGCTACGTCCGCACCCCCCTGGTCGAGGGGCAGATCCTGGACCAGGCCGCCGCCCACGGCATCGACGCCGGGGACGTGCTCTCCGAGGTGCTGCTGACCCGGTCGCCGATCAAGCGGCTCATCGAGCCCGAGGAGGTCGCGGCGACCGCCGTCTGGCTGTGCGGTCCGCACACCGGCTACGTGACGGGCACCTCGCTCCCCCTGGACGGCGGCTGGAGCGCCAACTGAACCCGTCCGGGTGACAGCCCGTGCGCCGCACCGCGGGGAGCCCCGGCGGGTCCCGTACGGTCCCGGACGTGACCGATGCGAACCAGCCCCAGAGCCCGAAGTTCCCGACGGATCCGGCCGCCCCGGATCCGCTGAACGTCACCACCGGTCCCGACGCGCTACGGGTCCTCGTCCTCGCGGGGTCCTCCCGCGAGGGCTCCGTGAACGCCCGGCTGGCCGCGCTCGTCGCCGGTCAGGTCGAGCGGTCGGGAGCCGTCGCGGACCTCGCCCGGATCGGGGACTTCGTGATGCCCACCTACGACGGTGACGACGAGCAGGCGAACGGCCAGCCCCCCGGGTCCGCCGACCTGCGCGAGCGGCTGCTGGCGGCACAGGCCCTGGTGATCGCCTCGCCGGAGTACAACGCCTCCGTGCCCGGCGTGCTGAAGAACGCCGTCGACTGGGTGTCCCGGTTCCGGCCGCAGCCCTTCAAGGACAAGCAGACCCTGCTGGTGTCCGCCTCCCCGTCGATGGTCGGCGGGAACCGCGGGCTCTGGGCGCTGCGGGTCCCGCTCGAACACCTCGGGGCCCGGGTGTACCCCGACATGTTCAGCCTTGCCATGGCGCACTCGGCCTTCGGCGAGGACGGCGAGCTGACCGATCCGGGCCTGCGCGAGCGGCTGGCCGACACGGTGGACTCCTTCCTCGCGCTCGCCGAGGCGGACACCCGCTACCTGTGCCTGCAGCGCCGCTGGTACGAGTTCCTGGGCGACGAGAGCAACGCTCCCGTGACCCAGCGCGCGGAGGGGTGACCGCCTGCTCAGGGGGTGCTTGAAGGAGCGATCCGCGCGCGGGTTAGCATATGAGCGCCGCCTAGCTCGAAAGATAATTCTGTGACTGTCAATGACGACTCGTTCACCAACTGGAAGAACCGCGAGAAGATCGCGGAGTCGATGATCCCGATCATCGGAAAGCTGCACCGGGAGCGGGACGTCACGATCCTCCTGCACAGCCGCTCCTTGGTGAACAAGTCCGTGGTGAGCATTCTCAAGACCCACCGTTTCGCCCGCCAGATCGACGGCGAGGAGCTCTCGGTCACCGAGACCCTGCCGTTCCTCCAGGCGCTCACCACCCTCGACCTCGGTCCCTCGCAGATCGACCTCGGCATGCTCGCCGCGGCGTACGCGACGGACGACCGCGGTCTGTCGGTGGAGGAGTTCACCGCCGGCGCCGTCGCCGGCGCCACGGGTGCCGACAAGATCGAGCGCGGCGAGGGCCGCGACGTGGTCCTCTACGGCTTCGGCCGCATCGGCCGCCTCGTCGCCCGCCTCCTCATCGAGAAGACCGGTTCCGGCAACGGCCTGCGCCTGCGTGCCATCGTCGTCCGCGGCGGGGGTGAGGCTGACCTGGTCAAGCGTGCCTCGCTGCTGCGCCGCGACTCGATCCACGGCCAGTTCCAGGGCACGATCACCGTGGACGAGGCGACCAGCACGATCATCGCCAACGGCAACGAGATCAAGGTGATCTACGCCAACGACCCGTCCGAGGTCGACTACACGGCGTACGGCATCAAGAACGCCATCCTGATCGACAACACCGGGAAGTGGCGCGACCGCGAGGGGCTGTCCAAGCACCTGCGCCCCGGTGTCGACAAGGTCGTCCTGACGGCTCCGGGCAAGGGCGACGTCCCCAACATCGTGCACGGGGTCAACCACGACACGATCAAGCCGGACGAGCAGATCCTGTCCTGCGCCTCCTGCACCACCAACGCGATCGTCCCGCCGCTGAAGGCGATGGCGGACGAGTACGGCGTTCTGCGCGGCCACGTGGAGACCGTCCACTCGTTCACCAACGACCAGAACCTGCTGGACAACTACCACAGCGCCGACCGCCGCGGCCGTTCCGCGCCGCTCAACATGGTCATGACGGAGACGGGTGCCGCCTCCGCCGTCGCCAAGGCGCTGCCCGACCTCAAGGCCCCGATCAGCGGCAGCTCGATCCGCGTCCCCGTCCCGGACGTCTCGATCGCCATCCTCAGCCTGCGTCTCGGCCGCGAGACCACCCGCGAAGAGGTGCTCGACTACCTCCGCGACGTGTCGCTGACCTCCCCGCTGAAGCGCCAGATCGACTTCACCACGGCGCCCGACGCGGTCTCCAGCGACTTCATCGGCTCCCGTCACGCCTCGATCGTCGACGCGGGCGCCACCAAGGTCGACGGGGACAACGCGATCCTCTACCTCTGGTACGACAACGAGTTCGGCTACTCCTGCCAGGTCGTCCGGGTCGTCCAGTACGTCTCCGGGGTCGAGTACCCGACCTACCCGGCGCCGGCGGCCTGATCCCCCAGGCCCCGTAGGACCGGTTGTACCGGACGCCCCCCGAGTGACCCCCGGTCACTCGGGGGGCGTCCGTGCGTCCTGGCCCGGGGCCGCGGCGGCGCGGGCCGCCGCGAGCTGGGTGCGCGAACGGACGCCGAGCTTGCGGTAGACGCGGCTCAGCATGCCCTCGACGGTCTTCACCGAGATGAACATGTGCTGGGCCGCCTGCTGGTTGGTGGCCCCCTGGCAGATGAGGTCCGCCAGGCGCGACTCCGACTCGGTCAGCCTGCTCGCGCCCGGTGCCGGGCCCGCGGCCGGAGCCGGTCCGCCCGCCCGGTCGAGCAGCTCCCGGGTGAGCTCCTGCCAGGGGCGGGCGCCGGTGTCGTCGAAGACGGCCCGGGCCGCCTCCCAGGCCGCGCGGGCGGCCGCCTGGCGTCTGCGGGCCCGTTCGACCCGGCCCAGGGCGAGGAGCGTACGGGCCTGCTCCAGGGGCAGGCCCAGCCGTTCGAAGGCGGACGCCGTGCGGTGGAGCAGACCGCTCGCCTCCTCCACGGCGCCGCCGCGGGCCAGCAGGATCCCGCGGGCCCGATCCAGCGCCGCCCCGGGCCCGGAGTCGGCGCCTGCCGGACCCGGGGCGGGCCGGGCGCGCTCCAGCAGTGCGCGGGCCAGGTCGAGCCGGCCCGCGCAGGTGTAGGCCTCCACGGCGTCCGGCTGCCAGCGGAACATGCCCGGGTCGGCGAGAGGGACGTGCCGCTCGGCCTCGGCGACGGCCGCGAGCGAGACCACGGCGTCGGCCACGTCCCCGGTGTGCAGCTGGACCGCGCCCATGACCCAGAGGTTGCGCGACACGTACAGCCCGTCGCCCTCCTCCTGCGAGGCGCGGGCTCCGCAGGAGGCGGTGCGCAGGGCGGCCGCGAAGGATCCGGCGGCGCTCTGCGTCAGCGCGGCGGTGTACCAGGCCGGGCCCATGGACAGCCCCGCCCCGGTGGACAGCCGTACGGCCCGATCGGCCCACGCGAGGGCCTGGGCGCAGGCCCCGAGCCGGGTGTCGACCTCGGCGAGGCTGCGCCAGACGTCGACCAGGTCCTCGGCGTCGCCCTCGTGCTCGGCCAGCGCGAGCAGCTCCACGAGCCGCTCGCGCGCCTCGGCCAGCCGGTCGTCGAAGACGGCGTGCCGGGCGGCGAGGTACTGGGCGCTGTTGCGGATGCCGGAGTACTGGGCCGGGATCCCCAGGGCGAGGGCTTCCGCGAGGGTGCCCGGCGCGTCGGGGGTGCCGAGGACGCGTTCCATCCGGGCCCGCATGGTCAGGGCGGCCGCCTGCAAGGGGCGGTGGCCGCCGGCGGCGGCGAGTTCGGCGGCCCGGCCCGCCGCACGCAGGGCCCGCTCGGGAGCCGCGTGCGCGACGTTGGCGGCGATGGCCGCGCGCAGCTCGACGGCGGCGAGCAGGTCGGGGTGGCCCGCCGCCAGTTCCCGGCAGCGCGCGAGCAGCGGCTCCAGATCGGAGATGGCCTGGCCGTGGGCGTCGACGACGGCGAGGAGTGCGGTGACCTGGTCGGTGGGCTCGGCCCTGCTGGCGGTCAGGGCGTCGGCCGCCTGCCGGGCGATGTCGACGGAACCGGCGCAGGCCGCCTCCTGGGCCGCGTACGAGAGCCTGCGGATGCCGCAGGGCCGACCGGGCCGGCGGGGTGATCTCGGCGGCGAGCAGGAACAGCTCGGCGGCCAGGGCCCGTTCGCCGGCCTCACGGGCGGTGGCCGCCGCGGCCTCGGTGTCCTCGGCCAGTGCCTGGTCGGGCAGGTCCGCGGCCAGGGCCCGGTGGCGCACCTCGTGGACGGGGTCTCCGACGGCCCGCGCGAGCGTCAGGTGGGCGGCTGCCCGCAGGGGCCCGAACCCGGAGCGGGCGGCCGCCCGGGCCAGGGCCGCCGCCGTGAAGTGGACGGCGCTCGCCGGGTCCACGCTCACTATCCCTGCGGCCCGGGCCTGGGCCAGGTGCTCCTCGGCGTCCTGGCGGCCCGCCCGCAGGAGCAGCGGAAGCGAGGGCCGGCTCGTCAGGGCGGCGAGCATCAGGGTGTGCCGGGCGGGCTCGCCGAGGGTGGCGCGCAGCCAGGCTCCGGCCGCGTCGACCGTCTGCTCGGTCATGGCGGGCCGGCGCCGTTGCGAGGCGGGCCGCCGCGCAAGTGCCGTACAGGACACGGAGGTCAGCAGGGGGTGGCCGCCGCAGTGGCTCTGCAGGGGGCCCGCCCAGCGCGTGGGCAGGCCGTGCGCGTCGAGGAGCGCGGCCGTCTCCTCGGCGTCGAGCGGGTCCACGTCGACCTGAACGGGGTGCCCGCCGAGCAGCCGGGCCGCGGACTGCGCCCGGCCGTGGACGCGTTCGGTGACGATCGCGGCGAGGCCGGGTGCGGCGAGGGTGCGCAGGGCGTAGCCGAGGACGTCGGCACTGGCCGGGTCGAGCCATTGGGCCCCGTCCACGGCCAGGATCCAGCGGCCCGAGGCGAGCAGCGCGGTCACCGCGAGGCGGGCGGGCAACTGCTCGGAGGCGGCGAGCGGTTCGTCGGCGCCCCGGTGCAGGATCCGGTCGACCACCTCGTTCTGCCTGCCGGAGAGCATCGCGAGGTGGGCCGCGCCGCAGTGGGACAGCATCTGGGCGAGCGCGCCGAAGACGTGGTCGCGGTCCTCTTCGACGGTCGCGACGCGCAGCACCGTCCACCCGGAGCGGTAGCCGGGGCCGGACCCTGCACCAGGGCCGCGGCCGGGGCCGGAGGGCAGGGTGCGCAGCACGTCCTCCAGGACGGTGGTCTTGCCCGCGCCCCAGGGGCCGGCGAGCGCCACCCGCCCGTCGCGCTCCAGCACGCCGGCCGCGTGGGCGGCCGCGTCCGAGACCGTACGCCGGGCCCCTGCGCCGGGCGCGGGGTGGTCCAAGTCAGTGTCTGGCGTCACGAGGAGGCACCGTAGGCGGCGGCGGTTGCCGTGACAACGCCGGGTGCCGCGGGGCTGGGGGATCAAGGGTTTCCCCTGATGCCAAGGGGCGGCGCTCCCGGCGATGGTGGTGCGACGGCGGGCCGTCCGCGCTCCGGGTACGGGGTGGCAGACCCGGAGCAGCACTGCCCCTCCACGGGAGGAGCGGGGGCGTGGTCCGGACGGCTCGCCGCACCGCGTGTGGGGCCCGGCGGTGGGGCCCGACGGGTGCCCGGCGCGTCGTACGCGCGCGCCGGCACGGGCCGCCGTACGCCCACACGCGCGCCGCGTCCACACGCGTGGGCGCCGGCCGCGCCCCGTGGCGACAACTCGGCTGAAGACGAAGCCGGTTGGGGTGGGTCGAGCCGAGTCTCCCTCGCGGTCGGCAGCAAGGGATTCCTCCGATGCTCCCGACACCGGCCCGGGATCACTCTGTTGGCCACCCCGGAGTGCGCCGACGCGGCTCCCCGCGATGCGGGCTCCGGGGAGGTGAAGGGTCCCGTGCTCCCCCACGGGACGCACATCCGTACCGGCCTACCCCTCCGGTCCGCCCCCCATGAAGGGATTTCCGTGCGAAATCTTCCCCACAGGTCCAAGTGGGCCTCCGTCACGGCCGCCTCCGTCACGGCCGTCGTGACGCTCGGCGGCCTGGGCGTCCTGCCCGCACACGCCACCGTGGCCGCGCAGCCCGGACCCTCCGTGTCCCCGCAGGTCCTCGAGGCCATGCAACGCGATCTCCACCTCTCCGCCGGCGAGGTCCGCGACCGCATCGCCGACGAAGCGGCGGCGGGCAAGGCGGCCACGCTCATCCGGGGCCGGATCGGCGACCGGGTGGCGGGCATGTGGTTCGACTCCTCCACGGGCCGGCTGAACGCGGCCGTCTCCGACGAGGCGGACGCGGCGCTGGTGCGGGACGCGGGCGCCGTCGCCCGGCCGGCCCGCTACAGCCGGGCCGAACTGGACGCCACCGCCCGGACCGTGACGCGCGACATCGGGTCCGGGATCGCGGGCGTGGTGTCCTGGGGTCCCGACGTCCGGAACAACCGGATCGACGTCACGGTGGACCGGACCGCCCGCAACGCTTCCACGGACGCCTTCGTGGCACGTCTCGCCGCCCTCGGCGCCATCGTCCACGTCACGGAGACCTCCGACGGCCCTCGGCAGCAGGCCGACGTGACCGGCGGCGACAAGTGGGTGCCGGGCAGCGAGAGCCCGTGCTCCATCGGCTTCGCCACCACCCGGGTCACGGGGGGCGCCAAGACCTTCCTGACGGCCGGTCACTGCACGAACGACGTCAACCAACCCGCCTACGGCAAGGACGGGACCCGCGTGGGCACGTCCAACAAGGACGGGCAGAGCAGCATCAACGCCCGGGAAGGCGACATGGGGGTCGTCGACGTGGACCAGTCGGGGTGGAACCTCTCCCCGTACGTCGCGGGCGACTCGACCCACACCGCCATTGCCGTCACCGGCTCGGCCGACGCCGTGGTCGGCACCGCGGTCTGCCGCTCAGGGCAGACCACGGGCATGCGGTGCGGCGAGGTCACCAAGGTCAACCAGAGCGTGGACTACGGCAGCGTGGTCATCGACGGCCTGTCGTACTCCAACGCCTGTTCCGCCGGCGGCGACTCGGGCGGCGCGTACGTCACCGCGACCGGCGGCAAGGCCGTCGGCCTGCACTCCGGCGGTGGCAGTGCCACCTGTACGTCGGGCAGCGGCGAGAAGTTCACCATCTTCCAGCCCGTGGTCGAGGCCCTGACCAGGTTCAACCTGGCCCTGGTCGTCACCACCCCACAGCCCGGCAACGTCACCGTCGCCGCGGTCTCGGCCCAGACCGGCGTCATCGGCGCCCGGATACCCGAGCTGCGCAACAGCGCCGAGGGCGGCACGGCCCCCTACACCTGGTCCGCGACGGGCCTGCCCGCCGGGCTGGCCATCGCCTCCTCGACCGGCACCATCACGGGCACCCCCACCTCGGCCGGAACCTCCCACGTGACCGTCACCGCCATCGACAACGCGGGCAAGACCGGCTCCACCTCGTTCTCCTGGACCGTCAGCACCGTCACGGGCACCAGCCCGGTCCTGACGAACCCGGGCAACCAGGTCGTCTACATCGGCAAGCCGGTCACCCTCTCCCTCCAGGCCTCGGGCGGCACCAAGCCGTACGCCTTCAAGGCCACGGGGCTGCCGGCCGGCCTGAGCGTCAACGCGGCCACGGGTGTCATCACCGGCTCGCCCACCACCTGGGGCTTCGGCGGCAGCACCCTCACGGTGACCGACGCCGCGGGCAAGTCCTCCTCGGTCAACGTGACCTGGAACGTCTACTTCTAGTCCGCCGGTCTGCCAGTCCGCTGTTCGGACCTGCCCGATCTGCCCGATCGACCTGATCGGCCACGGCCGCCTCCACACCCCCAGGGGGACCGTCGGCACCACCCGGCGGGGCCCCGGCCAGCACCCTGGCCGGGGCCCCGCCTCGGCGCGTGCCCCGTGGCTCCGCCGCCCGGGCTCAGAGCCAGGCGGGACGGTCCGTCCCCCAGCGGGAAGGTCCCCGCTCCCATCCGCGGCCCCCGAGAGGTGAGGCCGCGTACCGCAGCGGCCCGTATCCGGATGCGGTCTCGCGCAGCCACGGTTGCGGGGCGTACCCCGGTACGGCGGCGCCCACCCCCGGGACCTCCCGGACCAGCCACGACGCCGTCCCCGCCAGGGAGAACCGCAGGGCCTGGCCACCGCCCTCCGCGAGCGCCCGCAACACCCCGGCTGCCGCCAGGTACCCCGTGCCGTGGTCCAGCGCCTGCGCCGGCAGCACTCCGGGGCCGCGCGCGTCGCCGCAGGCCGCGGAGATCCCGTACCCCGCCTGCACGAGCGAGTCGAAGCCCCGGCGTCCCGCCCAGGGGCCCTGCCACCCCCACGCGCACAGCTCGGCCACCACCAGCCCCGGCCGCCGTGCGAGCAGTTCCTCCGCGCCCAGCCCGTACCGCTCCAGCGCCCCCGGCCGGTATCCCGTCACCACCACGTCCGCCCCGGCCAGCAGCCCGTCGAACACCGTCCGGTCCCCGGCCGTCCCCAGGTCGAGGAGGGCGGAGCGCTTCCCGAATCCGGTGTCCGCGTAGGCGTCGTCCGATTCCGGGAGGCCCGGGGAGTCGATCCGCAGGACGTCGGCGCCGAGCAGTCCGAGCGTCCTGGTGGCCACCGGCCCCGCGATGACCCGGGTCAGGTCGAGTACCCGCACCCCCGCCATCGGCAGTGCCGTGCCGGCTGCGACCGCCGCGAGGGGCCGCCCGCGCAGGCCGGAGGGGGTCCGTTCCACGAGGGGGTGCGGCGCGCCGTACCCCGCCGTCATCACGGCCACCGCCAGCCCGCCGGCCGCGTAGACCTCCTCCTGGACGTCCACCGCCCGCCGCCGGGCGATCGCCCCGGCGACGCCCTCCCGGGTCCCGGCTCCCAGAACGCGCACCAACGCGGCCTCGTGGTGAGGATAGTTGGCGTGCGTACGCACCCACCCGTCGGCGGCCCGCCAGAAGCCGGACAGCGGCGCGAACGTCACGGGCGCGCGTCCGTCGACCAGCAGGTGCCGCTCGCTGACGAACGCCGTGGCCACGGCCCCTTCGTCGACCAGCAGGGGAGCCACGTCGTCCGGACCGCCTCCGGCCCGTACGGCGGCCAGTTCCGCGGCGGCCAGCGCGCACGCGCCCACCGTGGCCCGCGCCAGCTCCCGTACGGGCAGCGGACCGTCCGCCAGCCCGCTCGGCCCCCGGTAGCCGACCCGATCCGCCAGCCCCTCGGGGCCGCCCAGCGCGGCCCATGCCTGCCCTGTCCCACCGTCACCACTCGTCATGCGCCCATCCTGCCCGCCGCGCCGCTGGCCCGGGCGGGGCGGGGGCCGGTCCCCGATCGGGCGATGTAGCACTCCAGGGCGTCTCGAATCCCCCCGTACGGCGTTACACGACCCGGAACATGAACATCGCCTCGGCTGCCTCGTCTTCCGTCGCGGCGCAGCCGGCGCGTGCGGGTCCGGGGGCGGCCGGTGGCCCGTACGAGGGAGCACGATGACCGACCCGACCGCGGGGGACACCTGGCGTGGAAGGCTTGCCGCGCCTTGCCGTGACGTGTGCGAGGCGCCCGCGTTCTCGCTCACCGTTTTCGCGGTGATCCTCTTCAACGCCGCACTGCTGGGGGCCGAGACGTACAGCGGCCTCTCCTCCGAGTACAGCGGCCTCCTTTCGGCGACCGAGCGCTTCTGCGTGATCGCCTTCACCCTGGAGATGCTGATCCGCCTCGGCGCGCACGCCGACCGGCCGAAAGCTTTCTTCCAGGACCCCTGGAACATCTTCGACCTGCTGGTCGTCTCCTCGGCCTTCATCCCGTTCCTCCGGGAGAACACCACGCTCCTGCGGCTGCTGCGCCTCGCCCGCGTCCTGCGGACCGCCCGGTTCATGCCCCAGCTGCGGGTCCTGCTGGTCGCGGTGGGACGCAGCCTGCCCGGCACCGTCAGCTTCCTGTTCGTGGGCGCGCTGATCGTCTACGTGTACGCGATGGTCGGCTGGATCTGCTTCGCCGAGCACGACCCGCAGCACTACGGGTCCATCGGCCGGGCCGGGCTGACCCTGTTCCTGCTGATGACGCTCGAAGGGCTCGGGGACGCCGTCCACGCGGGGCTGGCCATCTCCCCGCTGAGCATCCTCTTCTACGCCTCCTACGTGCTCTTCGCCTCCTTCGTCCTGGTCAACGTCCTGATCGGCGTGGTCCTCAACGCCCTTGAGGAGGCGCGGGAGATGGAGGACGAGGCCGAGAAGGAGGAGAAGCGGTCCCTGCTCCTGGCGAAGCAGTCGGCACCGGACGCCGCCGACGAGCTCCTGCTGCGGATCGCCGCGGTGCGCAGCGCGCTCGACGACATGGAGACCCAGCTCGACGCCGTGCACGCCACGTCGGCGGCGGTGGCAGCGGCCTCCGCTCCGCCGGCCCACGCCTCGGCGGGCGCAAGGTAGGACCGGCGGGGCGGCCGGACCGGTGGGACGCGTCGGACCGGTGGGACGCGTCGGACGTCTCGGACCTGTCGGACGTCTGGTGCTCGGGCGCGAGGTGGGGAGTCCCGTCCGACGTCCGTGGGTGCCCACCTGGCCACCGCTTCGGCCTCGGTGATCTCCACTCCGCCCGGGGGCGGTTCTGCGGTCATCGGGCCAGATCAGGAGAAAACCGCCGGATGCCCGTGGGGACCGTGGCCCTCGGGGCATCCGGCGGCGTGGCGGCACCCCCCGGGCCGCCGCCTTCTCGGTGATCACCCGAGGATGAGCTCCGCGCGCACGCGTGGGCGCGCGCGGATCACCCCCGTACGGACCACCGGGTCTCGTGTCCCGTCAGAGCGGCCGGGAGGGCTGGTCGCGCCAGAAGTCGCATTGGTGCTCGGCCGCGAACGCCCGGTCGACCCGGTCGCCCCCGGGCGCCAGCGTCAGTACCGTGCCGCCCGGTCCGGGGGGCGGGGCCCGGGGGGGGGGCGGGGGCCCCGGCCCCCCGGCCGGGGGGGGGGGGGGCCCCGCCCGCGCGGAAGTCGACGGCGCGGGGC
>NZ_JBEXPT010000133.1:0-17521 GCF_040612195.1 Streptomyces sp. NPDC006450
CCGGTCCCTCAAGGGCGCTCCCCTTGGTCGCGTCGCTTCGCGATGGCCTTCGGCCACCCTTGACCGACCGGCCCACACCGAAACGCCACAAGACTTCCGGGATCCCCCCCGGGGAACGGCCGGGGGGAAGTGTGGGGAGGGGCGGGCCCGTTTGAGATGCCCGGGCCTTCTCCGGTCAGAGGGCATCCGTACCGGCCCCGGCAGGACCGGGGGCTCGGTCGGTACGGACGCGCGGGGCGGTCCGAGGATCCAGGGCCGGGCGTCTGGGCACCCTGCCCGTGACCGTCGACCGCCACCACGACTGAGAGGGGGACGGGAAGTCCCTCAGGGTCGGGGGGCGCGACCGATCGCTACACAGTCCCACTCGGCTGAGCGTCTGCGGGCCGTCTTGGGATGGGAAGACGATCAGGACGTAGTCGATCTGTCGCAGGCGCTCGGTCACCGGTCAAGATCCGCTACCACGCGGCCGTCGCCGCGAACCTGACCATCGCGGACCGGTCCCGACGTATCCAGCACCATGCCGACCTGGACCTGCGCATCGACTTCGCGCGTCGATCACCACGCATGATGCCTGCCACCGTCCGTCTGACCCACGCACTCTTCTCGGCGCGTGGACGGACATCTGGTGCGCGCCGCCTACGCCGAACTCAGGCCCCCCGCTGCCCCGCTGCCGCGCCAGCCGCCGGTCCAGGCCCGACTGCGACTTCCTCCTCCCGCACCGGTGGACCCGGCCTCGCCGCACCCCGCGGAGGCACCGGCCCGCGCGTTGCCGGTGGCTCCGCGAAACAATTCTGCAATCTCTTGCGCAAGGTCTTGCAGCGGTTCCTCCTGGCACCTACGGTCGCTGCAATCCCCAACTCGGCCGTGACCGGTCCCCACCCGGTCCTGCGCCTCTCCGCCAGGAGGAACACCCCATGCCCACCCGTGCCCGCGCCGTCAGAGCCGCCGCCGCGCTGCTCTCCGTATCCGCCGTCACCGCCGTGGCCGCCCTCGCCGTCGTCGGGGGGCCCGCCCCCCAGGCCTCTGCCGCCGCCCCAGGTGAGAAGGACGTCACCGCCGTCATGTTCGAGTGGCGGTTCGAGTCCGTCGGGAAGGCGTGCGGGGAGAGCCTCGGGCCCGCCGGGTACGGCTACGTCCAGGTGTCGCCCCCGCAGGAGCACATCCAGGGGGGTCAGTGGTGGACCTCGTACCAGCCCGTCAGCTACAAGATCGCCGGTCGCCTGGGTGACCGTGCCGGCTTCAAGGCGATGGTCGACGCCTGTCACGCGGCCGGTGTGAAGGTCGTCGCCGACTCCGTCATCAACCACATGGCGGCCGGCGACGGCACCGGAACGGGCGGGAGTTCGTACACGAAGTACAACTACCCCGGCATCTACTCCGGCGCAGACATGGACGACTGCCGGTCCTCGATATCGAACTACCAGGACCGCGGGAACGTCCAGAACTGCGAGCTCGTCCAGCTCGCCGACCTGGACACCGGCGAGGACTACGTGCGCGGCCGGATCGCCGCCTACCTCAACGACCTGCTGTCGCTCGGCGTCGACGGCTTCCGCATCGACGCCGCCAAGCACATGCCGGCCGCCGACCTCGCCAACATCAAGTCCCGGATGACGAACCCGAACGCCTACTGGAAGCAGGAGGCGATCCACGGGGCCGGCGAGGCGGTCTCGCCGAGCGAGTACCTCGGGAGCGGGGACGTGCAGGAGTTCCGCTACGCGCGGGACCTCAAGCGGGTCTTCCAGAACGAGAACCTCGCCAACCTGAAGAACTTCGGGGAGGCCTGGGGGTACATGCCCGCAGGGCAGTCCGCCGTCTTCGTCGACAACCACGACACCGAGCGCGGCGGCGACACCCTCAGCTACAAGAACGGGTCCGCCTACACGCTCGCCAACGTCTTCATGCTCGCCTGGCCCTACGGCTCCCCGGACGTGCACTCCGGCTACGAGTGGACCGACCGGGACGCCGGACCGCCCAACGGCGGCACGGTGAACTCCTGTTACACCGACGGGTGGAAGTGCCAGCACGCCTGGCAGGAGATCTCCTCCATGGTCGGCTTCCGCAACTCCGCGCGCGGCCAGGCCGTCACGAACTGGTGGGACAACGGCGGCGACCAGATCGCCTTCGGGCGCGGTGCCAAGGCGTACGTGGCGATCAACCACGAGGGCTCGGCACTGACCCGGACGTTCCAGACCTCCCTCCCGGCCGGCGACTACTGCGACGTGCAGAGCGGCCGAGCCGTGACCGTGGACTCCGGCGGGCGGTTCAGCGCCACGCTCGGGGCCGGAACGGCCGTCGCCCTGCACGTGGGCGCCCGCAGCTGCGGGGGCGGCACGCCGAGCCCGACGCCGACACCCACGCCGACCCCCACCGCTGCGGCCGGTGCTTCCTTCGCCGTCAACGCCACCACCGTGCTCGGCCAGAACATCTACGTCACCGGTGACCGCGCCGAGCTCGGCACCTGGAACACCGGCGCCGCCCTCAAGCTCGACCCGGCCGCCTACCCCGTCTGGAAGCTCGACGTCACGCTCCCGCCCGGCACGGTCTTCGCCTACAAGTACGTCCGCAAGGACGCCGCCGGCAACGTCACCTGGGAGAGCGGAGCCAACCGCTCCGCCACGGTCCCCGCCAACGGCAAGGTCACGCTGACCGACACCTGGCGCAACTGACCCTCCCGCCCCACCCCGTCCCGTACCCGAGGAGATCCGCCTTGATACGCCCCGCCCTCGCCGGCGCCGCAAGAGTGCTCGCCGCCACCCTGGCCGTGACGCTCCTGCCCGCCCTGCCCGCCGCCGCGGCGTCCGCCGCCAAGGCGCCACCGGCCCCGCCCTCGGACGCCAAGCTGGCGGCCGAGTCCGCGCGGCACGACCTGACCCGGGAGCAGTTCTACTTCGTGCTCCCGGACCGGTTCGCGAACGGCGACCCGCGCAACGACCGGGGCGGCCTGACCGGCTCCCGGCTGGAGACCGGCCTGGACCCGACGGACAAGGGCTTCTACCAGGGCGGGGACCTCAAGGGGATCACCGACCGGCTGGACTACATCAAGGGGCTCGGCACCACGGCCATCTGGATGGCGCCGATCTTCAAGAACCAGCCGGTGCAGGGGACGGGCAAGGACGTCTCGGCCGGGTACCACGGGTACTGGATCACCGACTTCACCCAGGTCGACCCGCACTTCGGGACCAACGCCGACCTGGAGCGGCTGATCGACAAGGCGCACGCGAAGGGGATGAAGGTCTTCTTCGACGTCATCACCAACCACACCGCCGACGTCGTCGACTACCGGGAGGCGTCCTACGGGTACCTCTCGAAGGGGGCCTTCCCGTACCTGACCAAGGACGGGGTGCCCTTCGAGGACGCCGACTATGCCGCGGGGGAGGGGAAGTTCCCGAAGACCGACGGGGACTCCTTCCCCCGCACCCCCTTCGTCCCCACGGCGAAGAAGAACCTGAAGGTCCCGGCCTGGCTCAACGACCCGACGATGTACCACAACCGGGGCGACTCCACCTTCGCCGGCGAATCCTCCGACCAGGGTGACTTCTTCGGCCTCGACGACCTGTGGACCGAGCGTCCCGAGGTGGTCGAGGGGATGGAGAAGATCTACGAGAAGTGGGTCGAGGACTACGACGTCGACGGCTTCCGGATCGACACCGTCAAGCACGTCAACAAAGGGTTCTGGACCCAGTGGGCCACCGCCCTCGACGCGTACGCGGCCCGGCACGGCCGCAAGGACTTCTTCATGTTCGGCGAGGTCTACTCCGCCGACACCGCGATCACCTCCCCGTACGTGACCCAGGGCCGCCTGGACGCCACGCTCGACTTCCCGCTCCAGGAGGCGATCCGCTCGTACGCCGCCCAGGGCGCGGAGGCCGGGAGGCTGGCCTCCGTCTTCGGCGACGACTACCGGTACACCACCGACAAGGCGAACGCTTACGAGCAGGTCACCTTCCTCGGCAACCACGACATGGGCCGCTTCGGCACCTTCCTGAAGCAGGACCGGCCGGGGGCGGGGGAGCAGGAACTGCTGGACCGGTACCGGCTCGCCAACGAGCTGATGTTCCTCTCCCGGGGCAATCCGGTGATCTACTCCGGCGACGAGCAGGGCTTCACCGGCGCGGGCGGGGACAAGGACGCCCGCCAGCCCCTCTTCGCCTCCCGGGCCGCCGACTACCTGGACGACGACCAGCTCGGAACGGCGCGCACACACGCGAGCGACGCCTACGATCCGGCGCACCCGCTCTACCAGCAGATCAGTGCTCTCGCGAAGCTGACCAAGGACCACCCGGCCCTCCGGGACGGCGTTCAGAGTGAACGGCCCGTCAAGGGCGCGGACGGGTCGGCCTACGCCTTCGCCCGCACCGACACCCGCACGCGCACCGAGTACCTGGTCGCGGCGAACAACGCCACCGCGCCCCGCACCATCGACCTCGACGCCCCGGCCGGCGTCCAGTACGCCGCCCTCTACGGCGGCACGGCCACGCTGATCCGTTCCTCCGCGGCCGGCAAGCTGACCGTCACCCTCCCGGCCCTCGGCTCCGTCGTCCTCCAGGCCACCACCCCGGCCGCCAAGCCCACCACCAAGCCCACCCTCACCCTCAAGGCACCGGCCCCCGGCGCCACCGGCACCGTCGAGCTCTCGGCCGAGGTCACCGGCGACCCCCTGAGCCGGGTCGTCTTCGCCGCCCAGACCGGCACGGACAAGTGGCAGGTCCTCGGCTCCGCCGACCACGCCCCGTACAAGGTCACCCAGTTCATCGACCCTGCCACCGCAGCCGGCACCCCGCTGCGCTACAAGGCCGTGGTCGTCGACTCCGCCGGCCGCACCGCGAGCGCCCTCGCCGCATCGGCCACCGGTCAGACCCCGCCCGCCGAGGTCCCCACCGCCACCCAGCGCGACTACGCGGTCGTCCACTACAACCGCCCCGACGGCGACTACACCGACTGGCGGCTCTACGCCTGGGGCGACCTCGCCGAGGGCGAGGCAACTCCCTGGCCCGCCGGCCACGACTTCACCGGCCGCGACGCCTACGGCGCCTTCGCCCACGTCAAGCTCAAGCCCGGCGCGAGCAGCGTCAGCTACCTCGTCATCGACAAGAACGGCACCAAGGACGTCGCCGTCGACCGCACCATCGACGTGACGAAGACCGGCGAGATCTGGCTGGAACAGGGCAAGGAGCCCGCCCGCACCGACCGCCCCGCCTACCCGCCGCAGGACACCGCGAAGGCCGTCCTGCACTACCAGCGCCCCGACGGCGCCTACGAGGGCTGGGGCCTGCACGTCTGGACCGGAGCGGCGACGCCCACCGACTGGTCCAAGCCGGTCCTCCCCGTCCGCACCGACTCCTACGGCGCCGTCTACGAGGTCCCCCTCGCCGCCGGAGCCACCAGCCTCAGCTACATCCTCCACAAGGGCGACGAGAAGGACCTCCCGTCCGACCAGTCCCTCGACCTGAAGAGCAACGGGCACGAGGTGTGGATGCTGGGCGGCCAGGAGAAGTACCTCCTCCCGCAGCCCGCCGGCAGCGCCGCCGCCCTGGACCTCACCAAGGCCCAGGCCGTCTGGATCGACCGCGACACCGTCGCCTGGAACGCTCCGCCCGCCGCCGCCTCCCTCCAGCTCCTCGCCTCCCGCGAAGGCGCCGTCAAGGCCGAGAACGGCACCCTGACCGGCCGGGCCCAGTGGCTGCGCCTGGCCGGGACCGAGCTGACCGCCGCCCAGAAGGCGAAGTACCCGCACCTGTCCGCGTACACCGCCTACACGGTCGACCCGCGCGACCGGGACCGCGTCCGCGAAGCCCTGCGCGGCCAGCTCGTGGCCAGTGCCCGCGCCGCCAACGGCGCCGTCCTCGCCGCCACCGGGGTCCAGCTCGCCGGGGTCCTCGACGACCTCTACACGACCGGCTCCCCGCTCGGCCCCGTCTTCAAGGACGGCCGTCCCACCCTCTCCGTGTGGGCCCCCACCGCCCAGCAGGTGAGCCTCGAACTCGACGGCCGCACCGTCCCGATGCGCCGCGACGACGCCACCGGCGTCTGGTCGGTGCGCGGCGACCGCGACTGGACCGGCAAGCGCTACCGCTACGCCGTCACCGTCTGGGCCCCGAGCACCGGCCAGGTGGTCCGCAACCTCGTCACCGACCCGTACTCCACCGCCCTGACCACGGACTCCGCGTACAGCCTGGCCGTGGACCTCGCCGATCCGAAGCTCGCCCCGCCCGGCTGGCGCGAGCTGAAGAAGCCCGCGCCCGTCCCCTTCACCTCCGCGCAGATCCAGGAACTGCACATCCGCGACTTCTCGGTCGCCGACCGCACCGCCACCCACCCCGGCCAGTACCTGGCCTTCACGGACACCGCCTCGGCGGGCATGCGCCACCTGCGCGACCTGGCCGCCGCAGGGACCTCGTACGTCCACCTCCTGCCCGCCTTCGACATCGGCACCATCCCGGAGAAGCCCGGGGACCGCACCGAGCCCGCCTGCGACCTGAAGGTCTACGCCCCCGACTCCGAGGAGCAGCAGGCCTGCGTGGCCGCCGCGGCCGCGAAGGACGCGTACAACTGGGGCTACGACCCGCTGCACTACACGGTCCCCGAGGGCTCGTACGCGAGCGACCCGAACGGCACGGCCCGCACGGTGGAGTTCCGCCGCATGGTGCAGTCCCTGAACGGCGCGGGCCTGCGCACGGTCATGGACGTCGTCTACAACCACACCGTGGCCGCCGGCCAGTCCGACAAGTCGGTGCTCGACCGCATCGTCCCCGGCTACTACCAGCGGCTGCTGGCCGACGGCTCCGTCGCCACCTCCACCTGCTGCGCCAACACCGCCCCCGAGAACGCCATGATGGGCCGCCTCGTCGTGGACTCGGTGGTCACCTGGGCCAAGCAGTACAAGGTCGACGGCTTCCGCTTCGACCTCATGGGCCACCACCCGAAGGCCAACATCCTGGCCGTGCGCGCCGCCCTCGACGCGCTGACGCCCCAGAAGGACGGGGTCGACGGGAAGAAGATCGTCCTCTACGGGGAGGGCTGGAACTTCGGCGAGGTCGCCGATGACGCCCGCTTCGTGCAGGCCACGCAGCAGAACATGGCCGGCACGGGAATCGCCACCTTCTCCGACCGGGCCCGCGACGCGGTCCGCGGCGGCGGCCCCTTCGACGAGGACCCGCGCGTCCAGGGCTTCGCCTCCGGCCTGTTCACGGCCCCCAACGCCTCCCCGGCGAACGGCACTCCGGAGCAGCAGCGCGTGCGGCTCCTCCACGACCAGGACCTGATCAAGGTCGGGCTGACCGGCAACCTCGCCGCGTACGCCTTCACGGACTCCACCGGCCGCGCGGTCAAGGGCTCCGAGGTGGACTACAACGGAGCCCCGGCCGGGTACGCGGCAGCCCCCGGCGACGCGCTCGCCTACGTCGACGCCCACGACAACGAGACGCTCTTCGACGCCCTGGCGTTCAAGCTCCCGGAGGGCACCCGGGCGGCCGACCGGGCCCGCGCCCAGGTCCTGGCCATGTCCGTGGCCGCCCTCTCCCAGGGCCCGGCCCTCTCCCAGGCGGGCACGGACCTGCTCCGCTCCAAGTCCCTGGACCGCAACTCCTACGACAGCGGGGACTGGTTCAACGCCGTCCACTGGGACTGCGAGGACGGCAACGGCTTCGGTCGCGGCCTGCCTCCGGCGGCCGACAACCGTGCGAAGTGGCCCTACGGGAAGCCCCTGCTGGCCGCGCCCGCACCCGGCTGCGCGGAGATCGGCGGCGCTTCGTCCGCGTACCGGGACCTGCTGAGGATCCGTACGACGGAACCGGCCTTCGCCCTCACCACCACCGAGGCGGTCCAGGCGAAGCTGGCCTTCCCGCTCTCGGGGCCCGAGGAGACCCCGGGCGTGATCACGATGGCCCTGGGCGACCTGGTGGTGGTCTTCAACGCCGCCCCCACCGCCCTGACCCAGCGGGTCCCGGCCCTCGCGGGCACGGCCTACGCCCTGCACCCGGTGCAGGCCTCGGGCACGGATCCGGTGGTGCGCCAGGCGGCCTACGACCCGGCGAAGGGGGAGTTCACCGTCCCGGCCCGCACGACGGCCGTCTTCAAGCGGGGGTGAACCGGGCAAGGGCGGGTCAGGCGGGGTTGACCAGCGTGAGCTGATCCAGCCGCTTCTCCAGCAGGATCACCCCGTACACCCGCCCGTCCTTGCCCTCCTTGTGGGGGAACTCCCCGACCACCCGGTAGCCCGCGGACAGGTAGTACGCGAGCAGCCGGGGGTTGGTGGAGACGCAGTCCAGCCGCGCCCGTTCGCGGCCGGTCCTGGCGATGCGCCGCTCGGAGTGTTCGAGCAGCCGCCGGCCGGCCCCGGCGGGCGCGGCCTCGCGTTCGACCATGAGCCGGTGCACGTAGCCGGCCACGGGCGGCTGGATGCCCCAGGCCTCCTCGTCGGACCACCACAGCTCGTAGGCCCCGACGGCGTGCCCGTTGCCGTCCGAGGCGAGCCACACCTCGCCCTCGCGCATCATCGCCCGGAAGTGAGCGGCGTCCTTCTCCCCGGGCTTCCACTGGTCGATCCCGTGCGCGGCCATCCAGCGGGCGGCCTGGTCGTACAGCGCCACCAGCGTGCCGGCGTCCTTCTCCTCGGCCTGCCGGAACACGATCCCGTCGTCAATGATCACGCGGGCATTATTGCGCGCTATTCGATCAAGGACGGTCGATCAACGCGGACCGGGCACCGAGGGGCCGGACCCCGTGGGGCCGCGTCCATCGGGGACGAGGGCCACCAGCCGCCCCACCAGTTCCCCGAACGGCCCGTCGGCCGGCTCGTCCACGAGGATCCGTACGAGGATGCCCGCCATCTCCGCGTCGTAGGCGGCGCTCACCGCGGCCAGCGCCGCGAAATCGTGCACCAGCTGCAACTCCAGCTCGGCGCGCGGGATCCGCCGGCCGTCCAGCCAGATCAGCGCCGTCGACTCGGCCAGCGACACCCACGAGCGGACCACGAGCTCCAGCCGGGCGGGCGGAGCCTGCAGATCGACGTCCAGGTGCGCGAGGATCTGCTCGTACGCCGCTTGCCGCACGTCGTCGATCATCGCGTTGGCCCGGCTGCTGCCGACCGCCGGACCTCCCCGCATCAGCGCCGAGAACCCGGGCCCGTGCTCGTCGACGAAGGCGAAGAACCGCCCCATGACCCGGAGCAGGCGCGCCCCGAGCGGGCCTTCCCGGGGTTCCACGAACCGCAGCGCTAGCTCGTCGGCCGCCCGCCGCAGCGCAGCCTCGTAGAGGCTCAGCTTGCCGGGGAAGTAGTGGTAGACGAGCGGCCGCGATATCCCCGCGGCCGCCGCGATCTCGTCGATGGACACGTCGTCGGGCGACCGGTGGCTGAACAGCTCCAGCGCAACCCCGATCAGCTGCTGCCGCCGCTCTTCGACACCCATCCTGCGCCGCACCCCGGTTGTCATGCGGCCACCCTACTGCGGACCCCCGCGGGGGCTCCTTACAGGTCCAGGACCAGGCGGTCCGAGGCCGCGCGGGAGACGCACAGGAGCATGGAGTCCTCGCGCTCGCCGTCCGTCAGGAGGGTGTCGCGATGGTCGATGTCCCCGGCCAGGACCCGGTGTTGACAGGTGCCGCAGAAGCCCTGCTCGCAGGAGTACGGGGTGTTGGGCAGCTCCCGGCGGACGGCGGTCAGAGCGGATTCCGCAGCCGCCACCTCCACGACCCGCCCCGAGCGGTGCAGTTCGAGCGTGAAGGGCTTCGCGTCCCCGCCGGCCGCGGCCGGGGCGAACCGCTCCAAGTGGACCGGGGTGCCCGCCGGCGCCGCCGCCTCGACGGCCGCCATCAGAGGGGCCGGGCCGCAGCAGTAGACCGGGGTCCCCGGGCCGAGCGCGCCGAGCACGCTCAGGTCGGGGAGGCCCGCTTCGTCCTCCGGGACGACCGTGACCCGGTCCCCGTACGGCGCGAGTTCGGCCAGGAAGGGCATCGAGGTCCGCGAGCGGCCCCCGTAGAGCAGGGTCCAGTCCGCGCCGGCCTCCGTCGCCGCCCGGAGCATCGGGAGGACGGGAGTGATGCCGATGCCGCCCGCGACGAAGGCGTAGGACGGGGACGGGACGAGGGGGAAGCGGTTGCGGGGCGGGCGGACCGGGAGTTCCGCGCCTTCCACCAGCTGGGCGTGCGCCTCGCGCGACCCGCCGCGGCCGTCCTCCACGAGCCGGACCGCGATCGTGTAGCGGCCCCGGTCGGCGGGGTCGCCGCACAGGGAGTACTGGCGGACCAGCCCCGAGGGGAGCTGTACGTCCAGGTGCGCACCCGGGGCCCACTCCGGGAGCTCCGCCGACTCCAGCGTCAGGGACAGCACCCCGTCCGCGGGCTCCGTACGGGAGACGATCAGCGCCGGGATCCACCGGCGCGGCGAGTACCCCGAGACCGGGGTCTCCAGCGCGGGCAGCGGCCAGAGGGGCGATCCGGAGTCGATGCGCCGGCCGATCGCGCGCTTCGTCAGCCATGCGGCGCCCGCGAGCGCGGTCACCGTGAGGGCGCGCCTCATCCGCGGGCACCGCCGTTCGCGCCGGGGGAGGAGGCCAGGTAGGCGACGGCCTGTGCCGTGGAGCCCTCCTGCGAGGGGTGGTAGGTGCGCGAGAGGTACGTCGGGATCGACTTCAGCATCGCGCCCGTGGACGGCAGGGTCCCCTTGCGGCCCGAGCGGTAGAACTGGCCCACCGAGGCCTTGGACCCGGGCGGGAGCGAGGCGTCGTGTTCCATGAAGTAGCGCGATCCGCGCTGCCACAGGAAGACCAGCGCGGTGAAGGCCGTGGCCCAGGTGCGCGCCCGGCGCCGGTAGGTACCGTCCACGTGCATGAACAGGTCGAAGGCCACCGACCGGTGTTCGACCTCCTCCGCGCCGTGCCAGCGCAGCAGGTCCAGCATCATCGGGTCCGCGCCGCGCCGGTCCAGCTCGTCGGCGTTGAGTATCCAGTTGCCGAGGAAGGCCGTGTAGTGCTCGATCGCGGCGATCATGGCCACGCGCTCCATCAGCCACCACGTGCGGGCCCCGCCCGGCGGCAGCGTCCGGTCGCCGAGCAGCTTCTCGAAGAGCCAGTCGATCTGCGCCGTGTAGGGCGTCGGGTCCAGACCCAGCCGCTTGAGGTGGGGGAGCACGTCGTCGTGCGCGCTCGCGTGCATGGCCTCCTGGCCGATGAACCCCACGACGTCCTCGCGCAGTCGCTCGTCCGTGATGTACGGGAGCACCTGCTTGTAGACGTGCACGAACCAGCGCTCGCCCGCCGGGAGCAGCAGGTGCAGCACGTTGATGGTGTGGTTGGCGAAGGGGTCGCCGGGCAGCCAGTGGAGCGGGGTGTCCTCCCAGGAGAAGGACACGTTGCGGGCCTTGAGATCTATGTGCTCCGACGCCACGGGGGCGGGCGACGCGGGCGGCGTATTAGACATGGCGTCAATGTACTGATGGGTAGAGGGGAGGGAAACCCCTCTGCCGCCACTTCCTTCCGCCCCCGGGCCAGGCCGGGACTACCTCAACACCCCTGCCTTCGAGCCGTCCGTGAGCTTGCCCGTCAGCTCCACCTGCGCCCCCGCCGGAGCCTTCACCGCCAGCCGGTTGCCCACCGCGACCCCGCTCACCTGACCGCCGCCCACGGTCAGCGAAGCGAACTGCGCACTGCCCGCCGCCAGTACGTACCACTGCCCGGCCTTCGACTTCCACAGCACCCCGGCCAGCACCCGGGGCTCCCGCGGCCCGCACGCCGGCGAGCCCTCGGCCTTCGCCGCCTGCGCCGCCAGCGGCGCCCCCGGGGCCAGGAACTGCGCCTGCACCCGGTCCGCCGTGCCCTGCCAGGTCTCCGCCCGGGTGCACAGCCAGGTCGCCGTGCCGTCGCCCTCCGGCAACGGCTGCTTCGCGTACGTCCACGCGTTGACCGTGCGCACCCCGTGCGAGCGCACCGAGGGCAGCAGACACGCGATCCGCGACCAGTCGCCCAGCTCCGCGCCCTCCGTCACGTTCCGCTCGGCGCCCGGCGCCCCCGAGGTCAGCCGGGCCGGGGTCAGCTCGCCCAGGTCGGTGATCAGCCGGGTCGCGCCGTCGCCGGTCACGGCCAGGGCGCTCCAGCTCGTACAGGTGCCGTCCGGGGCGGGGCTCGGCACCGGCGGGGTGATCCCCTCCGCCGTCAGCTCCAGACCCGTCGGGGCGGTCCCCGGCTTCAGCAGGTCCCGCTGCGTCGCAGCCGTCACCCACGGAGCCGCCAGATAGCGGACGTTGCCGTCCACCCGGCTGAGCACCAGCGCCGCCGCCGTGTCCGCCGAAGCGCCGTCGGTCCGGGCGAAGTCGAGGGCGGCGATCTCGGTGCCGGAGCGCGGTTCCGCGTACCGCACCACGCGCAGGCCGTCGTACAGCAGGACCACGACGGCCTGGTCCACGGTCCCCGCGAACAGCAGCTGCGCGGGACCCATGGGCGGCCCGGACGGGGTGCCGGGGGTGGCCGAGACCACGACCGAGCGGCCCGGCCGGGCCCAGACGGCCAGCGCCCGGCGCAGCAGCGCGGCATCGTCGACGCGGTCGCCGCGCGCGGGCCAGCCGGAGTAGTCGGTACGGGAGGACGTGTTCCAGACCGTGGGCGCGACCCGGACCAGCTGCCCGGGGTCCAGGGCCTGCTCCGCCGCCGCGTTCCTCGCGTAGAGCGGAGCGGCGGCCCCGTCGTCCCCCCACCCGCCGCCGGGCAGCGCGAGCAGCACCCCGCAGACGGCGAGGGCGACCCCGGCGGCGATCCCGGCCCGCACGAGCCGGCGGCGCCGCAGCAGGTCGGTGGGCCGGGCCTGCAGCACGCAGGGGTCGAACTCGGGGGAGGCGAACAGCTCGTCGGTCGACGGGTCGCCCGACTCCGCGACGGCGGCGGCCGGGTTGGCCACCCCCGCCTCGGTGAGTACCCGCAGCACTTCCGGCTCGGGCAGCCGCTCCAGCGCACGCAGGACGCACGCGGCCCGGCCCGGCCCGTCGAGGGTGGCCAGCCACTGGTCGAGCGCCAGCTCCTCGGCGCCGCCCGAGCGCGGGAACAGCCGCAGCCCCCACACCTGGGGCAGCAGTGGCGGCAGTTGGGCCCGCCGGGGCAGCGCGCGGAACGTCAGCGGGATGCCGGCTTCCAGGGCGGACCGCAGCACGCGCAGCCGCACGTACGCGTACCCGGACTCGGGACCCGCCCCACCCCGCTGCCCCGGAACCCCGCCCTGCACGGCCGCCTGCGCGGCGGCCGCCCCGTCCCGCCGCCCGCGCGGCAGGGCGCGCTGGGCCAGCGAGTGGGCGGTGAGCACCCGCCGGTTGCGGCCGAGGGCGGGCGGCAGCACCAGATAGGCCAGCCGTACCAGCCGTGGATAGTGCTCGACGATGGCGGCCTCGGCCTGCTCGACATCGGGCGGGAGGGGGCGGGTGGCGGTATCCGGCGCAGTCACGTTCAGCAGAACGAGCGAATGGTCGGATGGTCACCGGGTCCCAGCGCGCATGTTCGGGCCGACCCGCGGGGAGGAGCGCTCAGGTCCGGCCCGCGGGATCCGGGAAGGTCCCGCCGGCGGGCTCAGGCGATGAGGCGGGCGCGCAGCGCCTCGACCGTTTCGTCGGGGACGCCGAGGCCCTCGCGCACGTACTTCTCCATCGAGCCGTAGCGCGTGTTCACCTCGTCCAGCGCCGCCTCCAGGTAGGTGGGGAAGACGCCGATCAGCGCCAGCGCGATGTCCGGGTCGCCGCCGGCCGCCGTGAAGCCCTCGATCATCGGGGCGAAGGCGATCCGCACCGCCGGGTTGACCGACAGGTACTCGCTCATCAGCGTCTCGTCGTCGGCGCCGAGCAGGGACAGGACCACGGTCGCGCCCCAGCCCGTACGGTCCTTGCCCGCCGTGCAGTGGAAGAGCAGCGGCCCGGACTGCGGGTCGGCGAGCTCGGTGACCAACAGCCGGTACGCGGACTGCGCGGAGGCGGAGCTCACCAGGGAGCGGTAGATGCCGGCGAACAGGGCCTGCACCTTGCCGCCGCCCAGGTGCTCCTCGGCCACCACGGGGTCGGACAGGAGGTCCTTGAGCTGGGCGGCGGGGATCTTCCCCGGGCCGGCCTCGCCGGTGCTGTCGGCCGCCATCTTGTCGGCCAGGGCGTCGGCTATGAGCAGCCGGGCGCCGGCCGGTATGCGGTCGGGGTGATCGCCGCGCTCGACGCCGGAACGGAAATCGAGGACGGTCCTGATGCCCAGCGCGGCCACCGCCCGGTCGACGTCGAGGTCGAGCCGGTCGAGCTGACCTGAGCGCAGCGCCAGGCCCGGGCGGACGCTGCGGCCGTCGGCGAGCGGGGTGCCGCCGAGGTCCCGGAGGTTGGCGACGGTCGTGGCGGGGGTGGCGGTCATCGTGGCGGCTCCAACGTGATCGGAGAAACGTGATCGGAGAATCGAATGATCAGAGAAAGGGATGACTCAGGGCGAAGCGCGCTGGATGACGCGTGTCATCCGTATGATTTTCGGAGATTTCGCTCCGGAAAGGTAATCGGCGGCCAGTGAGACCCCGAGGCCGAGGCCCAGTGCCACCAGGTGCCCCGTGTCGGTGAAGGTCCGGCCCCGCCGCAGTACCGGCCGGACGGCGAGTGCCAGCAGCCCGACCCGGGCGGTGGTGCGCACCGGCCCGCGCGGGAGCGCCGAGGTCAGTGCCCCGAGCACGGTGTTGAACCCGTAGCTGGTGCCCACGTCCACCGCCTGCCGGGTCGCGGGGGCGGCCGTCCGGCGGAGGACCCCGTAGACCAGCAGAGTGGCCGTGACGTGCCCGAACAGGAAGGCGGCCGCCGTCCACCAGGCCCCGTAGGCGTACTCGGCGTACCCCAGGACGGCCGCCAGCAGGAGGGCGTACGGCAGCGGCATCGGCTCCTCGACGAGGAAGGCGCTGGCCGGCAGGGTCTCCCAGCGGCAGGCGTCCAGGTTGCCGGCGTTGGTGGAGCAGCGGCGCAGCAGTCGCTCCCGCGCCGCCGGGTCCAGCCGCTCCAGGGCGTACGCCCCGAGCTGGACCGTGCCCGTGTACACCGCGCTCAACGGGATCGTCAACGGCAGGGGGCTCATCGGACCATGATCGGCCACGGGGGTGCCGTTCGGCGAGGCGGGGGGCCGTGGCAACATTCCCAGGTCATGTCACACAGCCCCGCGCCGATGCGCGCCACGCGGGCCGCGGTCTTCGCGGCGGTGGCCGTCGCACTGGGTGCGGCGGGGCATTCGTACATGTCCGGTACGGACCTTCCCGCACTGGTGCTTCTGTCCGCATTCGGGCTGACCGGAGGGCTCGCCTGGCTCTCCGCCGGGCGCCGGCGCGGACCCCTCCCCATTGCCGCGGCGCTGCTCGCCGTACAGACGGTCCTGCACCTCCTCTTCTCCGCCTCGGCAGGCGGTCGCCACGAGGCGGACGCGGGTTCGGGCATGGGCATGGGAATGGGCATGGATACGGGCATGGGCATGGGCACGGGCACGGGGGCGGATGCCGGCGGGGAGGGCGCGGCCGCCGATGCCGTGCACGGCATGCACTCCATGGCCGGCATGCACGGCATGCACGGCATGGAGGGCATGGGCGGTACGGCCGGCATGGGCGACATGGCCGCCGGCCACGCCCATGACGGGCTCGGCATGATCGCCGCGCACGTCCTCGCCGGGCTGTTCTGCGCGCTCTGGCTGGCCCGGGGCGAGGCTGCCGTCTTCCGGCTCACCGCCGCCCTCGCGGCCGGGGCGCTGCTCGCCGCCCGGCCGCTCTCCCGGGTCTTCGCCCTGCTCCGGGCGCGCGGGATCCCCGTACCGCCGGCGCGGGCGTTCCGGCCCGCCGGGTACGCGCGGCCGCGCACCCTGCGCGGTGCCGTGCACGCGCACACCGCCGAGCGGCGCGGGCCGCCCGCGCGCGGACGGATCCGTACCACGGCCCCCGGCCGTCCTGCCGTCGTCTGACCGAACGGCGCGTCCTCGCGGCGAGGGCGGGACCTGGGGCCGCTCACCCCTGTCTTCGCCCACACCTAGGACACCCATGTCTCTCGACGAGGTCGCCGTCCGCGCAGCGGACCCCGACGCACCCCCCACCAAATCCGAGCCCGGATCCGCTCCCGCGCGCACGCCCGGCACCTGGGCCGCCCTGCGGCCGCTGCTCCTGCGCCTGCACTTCTATGCCGGGGTGCTGATCGCCCCGCTCCTGCTCGTCGCCGCCACCACCGGGCTGCTCTACGCCGGTTCCTGGCAGGCCGAGAGGATCCTCTACGCCGACCAGCTGACGGTCGACCGCGTCGGCGCGAACGCGCAGCCGCTCAGCGCCCAGGTCGGCGCGGCCGTGAACGCCGCGCCCCAGGGCTCGGTGACGGCCGTATGGCCCGCGCCCGAGGCGGATGCCACCACCCGGGTGATCATGGAGAGCCCGGGACTCGCCGACGGCGAGACCCTCACCGTGTTCGTCGATCCGTATACGGCCGAGGTCCGCGGGAAGCTCACCACCGTCGGGGACGCGCTGCCGCTGCGCGCCTGGCTGAGCGAGTTCCACGCCAGCCTCCACCTGGGGGAGTTCGGCCGGAACTACAGCGAGCTCGCCGCGAGCTGGCTGTGGGTGGTCGCGCTCGGCGGGCTCGCGCTGTGGATCGGCCGCAAGCGGGCCCGTAAGGCCGCCCTCGTCGTGCCCGACCGCACGGCGACCGGCCGCCGCAAGACCCTCTCCTGGCACGGTTCGGTCGGCCTCTGGATCGTGGTCGGCCTCGTCGGACTCTCCGTCACCGGCCTGACCTGGTCGAGGTACGCCGGCGAAAACATCGGGGAACTCAAGGACGGCCTCGGCGGGACCACCCCGGCCGTGGCCTCCGAGCTCCCCGGCGCACCGGCCGCCGACGCGGGCGGCGAGCACGCCGGGCACGGCGCGGCGGGCGGGACCCGGGCGCCGGTGCCCGCCCCGGTCGATGTCATCGGCATCGACGGAGCGGTGGCGGCGGCCCGGTCCGCCGGGGTCACCGCGTCGCTGCGGATCACGCTGCCCGCCCAGGGCAAGGGGTACGTGGTCAAGGAGCAGGACAAGCAGGTGCCGGTGCACCTGGACGCGGTCTCCGTGGACCCCGCCGACGGCCGGGTCATGGACGAACTCCGCTTCTCCGAGCACCCGCTGCTCGCCCAGCTGACCCGCTACGGCATCGACCTGCACATGGGCCTGACCTTCGGGCTCGCCAACCAGCTGGCCCTGGCCGCGCTCGCGGTCCTGGTGATGTTCATGGTCGTCTGGGGCTACCGCATGTGGTGGCTGCGCCGCCCGACCAAGGAGCGCACCCTCTCGGCCGGCCGCCCCCAGCCGCGCGGAGCGTGGCGGAAGCTGCCGGTGACGGTGCTGCTGCCGCTGGCCGCGGCGGCGGCCGTCGTGGGCTGGTTCGTACCGATGCTGGGCATCAGCCTGCTGGTGTTCCTGGCGGGGGACCTGGTGCTGGGCTTCGTCGCGTCGCGGCGCTCGGCGAAGGCCTAGGCGCCGTCCGTCCGGTCGGGCCGGGGGCGCGCCCCCCCCCGCGCCGCCCGCCCCGCGC